>JAUWMJ010000165.1 GCA_030613225.1 Desulfobacterales bacterium | reverse complement strand
TGCAAGCCCGTCTGCAGGAGCATATTCGGTTCTGTCGAGTATGGGAAGTTTTTGACGGCTTAAGATTAATGCAACGGGACCGTCAGCATTCTTGACAGCCAGTCGCCAGGCTTCGGCTGTTTCAAGAGCATCTGCCGGGCGAATAACCGTAAGTCCCGGTATGGCACGCAGGGAGGCTATCTGGTCAACAGGTTGGTGTGTTGGTCCGTCTTCTCCCACTGCAATGCTGTCGTGGGTAAAGACATAGATCACAGGAAGTTTCATAAGTCCGGCAAGCCGTATGGAAGAACGCATGTAGTCTGCAAAGACGAGAAAAGTGCCTCCGTAAGGCTTAAGTCCCCCATGAAGGCTGATACCGTTTAGGATTCCGCCCATTGCATGTTCACGTACGCCAAAACGGATGTTGCGCCCATTATAGCTGTTTTTTTGAAAATCAAAGGAAGACTCTATAACGGTCTTGTTAGACGGGGCGAGATCAGCCGATCCGCCCAAAAGAAGAGGCATTTTTTCAGCAATTGCATTTAATACTTTGCCTGATGCAGCTCGCGTTGCCATTGGGCCGTCAGCGGGTTTAAATTCAGGTAAATCTAAGTTCCATTGTGATGGAAGGTTACCTTTTATTGCATGAATCCATTGCTCTGCCAGGTCGGAATACGCGGTTTCATAGGCATCGAATTTCTTTTGCCAATGTGACTGGGCCGCATTTCCTATTTCTACACATTTACGGTAGAAATCCAGAACTTCCCCAGGCACATGAAAAGAATTATCAACGGGAAATCCCAGACGTTCCTTGGTAAGGCGGACTTCTTCTTCACCCAGCGGAGCGCCGTGGGCATCGGCAGAGCCCTGCTTGTTGGGGCTGCCAAAAGCGATCTGGGTGCGCAGCATAATCATAGAAGGCCTTTTTGTTTCCGCCTTTGATTCTTCGAGAGCATTTTTAATGGAATCGATATCATTGCCGTCATCAACTTTAATCACATGCCAGTTGTAAGATTTGAATCGAAGGGCCACGTCTTCCGTGAAGGCGATATCCGTGCTTCCTTCAATGGAGATTTTATTATCGTCGTAAATACAAATCAGTTTGGACAGTCCAAGGTGTCCGGCAAGGGAGGCGGCTTCGGATGAGATTCCTTCCATCATGTCTCCGTCTCCGCAAAACATATATGTATAGTGGTCTATGATTTCGGCATCTTTCCGGTTAAAACAAGCTGCAAGATACTGTTCGGCCAAAGCCATACCCACAGCATTTGAAAATCCCTGTCCAAGGGGTCCGGTTGTAGTCTCAACTCCGGGAGTATGAGCAAATTCCGGGTGTCCCGGGGTTTTGCTTTCCCATTGCCGGAAATTTTTTAAATCATCAAGGCTAAGATCATATCCTGTAAGATACAAAAGACTGTAAAGAAGCATGGAGGCATGCCCCCCTGAAAGGACAAATCTATCCCTGTTTGGCCAGTCGGGATTTTGCGGGTTATGCTTTAAAATCTTAGTCCACAGGACATAGGCAGCAGGCGCAAGGCCCATTGGTGCTCCGGGATGTCCGGAGTTGGCTTTTTGAACCGCATCAATTGAAAGTGTACGGATTGTATTTATGCAAAGTTCGTCGATTTTTTCCTGGCCTACTGACAAGCCTTCATTCATTGTTTAACTCTCCTTTTTTTAAGTTTTAAAGCGCCCTTAAATATTCCGGTTTCAGCTCTATCTTGCCTGCAAGGGCTTCATCTATCAGTTTCAATGTCGCTTCTTTATCCTTTGGGAGTCTTGCCCGTATGGGGAGGTAATTCGAAGCATGGTTCGCATGGAAAAGTCCACTTGAAAGGTTGGTATTAGCGATCATGATTCTCAGCTCTTCAAGCATTTCGCTGGGATCAGGGAGTAAAAATCTGCCGGATTCGTAATCGTTGCACAAAGGGGTGCCGGGTATCAGCATTAAACTTAAGGCTCCCACATATTCAGGATCTATGGCTGAAAGAACTCTTCCGGTTTCTTTGGCATGTATCCTGGAGCGATTTTTTCCTGCAATTCCCAGAAGAACTGTAATGGAAAGCTTGATGCCTGCCGATCTTGCCTTTTTCCCCATCTCGATCATATGCTGCGAAGTCGCACCCTTGTTTATATTTTTCAGGGTAACATCATCACCTGTTTCAAGACCCATAAAGGCAATACCGAGCCCATGTGCTTTAAGCTCTTTTAGTTCATCAGGACTTTTCATATTCAGGCTTTTTGCATTGGCATAAATACCCACCCGTGTGACCCAGGGAAGCTGCTTTTCAATTTCTACAAGAATTTTCATCAGTCTTTTCTGGGGGATAATCAGCACATCACCATCGCACAGGAAGACCCTGCGTTGGCGTTTGCAATAATTGGCCGCAAAAGCAATATCTTCCATAATAATGGAGTCTGGTTTTATTCTAAAGCGCTCTCCCATGTAAGTTCCGCAGAATGTACACTTGTTGCGTGAGCACCCCACAGTTACCTGGAGCAAAATGCTGTTTGCCTCGCTTGGTGGTCTTATAATATTTCCTTCATAATGCATTATTTTGAATATATCCTCCAAAGGTAAATTTTAAACTGGACTATTTATTTCAAGCACAAAGAAACAAAGAACACAAGGAATTTCATATTCCAAGTTTGGTAATACAGTCCATAAAAGCGTTAGAAAAGGAATCCGTAATATTTTCCTCCTGGCCGAATTCTGAAACGTCTGTCGGTTTGTTTTTCCCCTTGCCATATTCAACATCCCATCCCATTTTGTTCAACATTTCGATCAATTCTAATGCCTGTTCCTTTGTTGCATCATTTCCTATATTTCCTTCGTCAATAAAAAATTTCATTTAATTCCTCCATTTTTCTGTACTACTCACGTAGTCAGGCTGAAGCTGTTTAGACTGAACCAGGCTTCGCTTCCAGCTACGCCCCAGCAAGGGGCTGAAGGGGTCAGAAAAGTACGATTTCCGTACTTTGGCGGAATGTGATTCTTGCATCAAACATGGCTTTAAAATGCGCTTTTCCCTAACAGTATTCAGCCTTCAGCCTATCCACCTGAGTAGTTACCTTTTTCTTAAATATTTAACACCTAAGTTAATGGCTTTTTTTAAATATGCAAACAAAAAATGTTGTTGAGTTTATTCGGTTATAATGATAGCTGCAAGTTATCCTTTTATATTAAGGACTCGTAAAAAATATCACCGATGGCTACGACGCCATCAAAGTTATGAGGAATGATAAATGAACAAAAATCAAGCGGACATAGAATGGGATAGTCGCAGACTGTGCAGTGACGGCAATTGTATTGGAGTAATAGGCCCTGACGGGCTTTGCAAGGAGTGCGGAAAACCTTATGAAGGTAAGTTGCCGGAAGAAATTGCAAACCTGAAAGCGGATATTAATGAAGAACCTGTGGTAAAAGAAGATTCTGAGGACTTTAAGCAAGCCGGGGATAATGAAGAAGAAAAATCACATCTTGATATAGAATGGGAGAATCGCAAACTATGCAGTGACGGCAATTGTATTGGCGTAATAGGCCCTGACGGGCGCTGCAAGGAGTGCGGAAAACCATTGGAAAGATAATAATTCAAGTCTCGTATTTATAAGCCGATATTAAAACCATGCTTTTGTTAGATTTAATTCCAGCGCCCACGTTACGTGATTTCGCAGACATTCTTTTTCTTACTTTCGTTACTTACCAGCTTTATGTCTGGTTTAGGGAAACTCGTGCGCTTCGTGTCCTTATCGGTCTTTTAGTACTTGGAGCGATTTATTCCCTGGCAAAGATGTGGGGTTTTTTCCTGACTACCCGTGTTTTTCAGATTCTATGGCAGGTATTGTTAATCCTTTTACTGATACTATTTCAGTCCGAAATCAGGCAGGTTTTAGAAAAGGTCAGCCCTCTCCGTTATCTTAGATCCCGCAAGCGCAATTTTCACGGTGCTTTTGTAAAGGATCTTGTTGGAACGGTTTTCGAACTGGCCTGTGAAAAAACAGGTGCGCTAATCGTTCTTGTAAGGAATGACAACCCTGACGAATTTATTCATTCGGGCCACACTATAATGGCTCTTCCCGAGCCTTCACTAATTAAAACCATCTTCAGCCGTTACGCCCCGGCACATGACGGCGCTGTAATCCTGTCTCAGGATTGTATTACACAAATGGGATGTGTTTTGCCTTTATCTGAAAAAGAGGGGATTCCTGAGCAGTATGGAACCCGCCACAGGGCAGCCCTTGGCATTTCAGAAAAGACAGATGCTGTTTGCATTGTTGTTTCAGAAGAACGGTCCGAAGTCTCTACAGTGAAAGATGGCGAAATCAGAACCTGGGAGAAGCCGGAGCTTTTAGCTGAAAAACTTAAAGATTGGCTTGGTATTACGGAAAGTCCTTCTGTTACACCAAAAGAATTTTTAAAAGTGGCTTTTGTCAAAAACTGGGGGGCGAAACTTGGAGCCCTGGCCATGGTATCAATGGCATGGCTGATTCTTGCAAGTCAGCAGGAAGTTAAAATCAGTATTACCGCTCCGGTAAAGCATGTTAATATTCCTTCTGAACTTGTTTTGGGAAAAGACTCTGCTGAATCAGTCAGCCTTGCCCTTTCCGGAAGCAGGAACAGCATAAAGTCGCTAAAGGACCAGGGTGTTCGGGTTTATGTAGATCTTGAAAATTTATCTTCCGGGACTCACCAGATCAGGTTGTCTTCAAAAAATATTGATTTGCCTCTGGGTGTGAATGTTAATAATGTAGCACCTAATAATATCAGGGTTATTTTAAATCGCGCAGACAAGAAAATTCGCTAAAGATATTATCTATGCTATGCCGATGAATTCAAAATTCAGCTTTAACTGAAACTTTTCAATTCTTACGAAGATTTCCTTTAACATCTTCTGTTCAATACGTGTCAGTGTTTTCGGCTTTATATAGTTGTCAGGTTCAGCCTTTTCATCAATCACAGCTGTGATCTGGCGAGCGAACCGCAGCTGAAGGAGAAAACTGTATGCTCTTTCAAGTTCTTCATATTCCTGCCTGGAAAGGACTTTTTTTATTTTAAGCTGGCGCAGTCTTTCAAGAGTGTTTGTTTCTTCGATCTTATTTTTCAGGGCATAAATTCTTGCAAAATCGACGATGGGCGTCATGGCGCTTTTAATATCAAAAGCATCGCGGTGTTTCCCTTTTGATTCAACGACAAAATTTCTAAAAAAACCAAGGGGCGGCTTAAAGTGCAATGCGTTCTCTGTCAGATGGCGAAAAAATCCCGACCATCCCCCCAGGGAATAAAAAAGATGCCGGTGTAACGAATCGATGAAGTCCTTATTTCCGTAACCTGTGCGAAAATCGAAAAAAATACTGGCCTGGAGCAAATCTTCAGCTTCAGCAGCATGAATCCAGCTTGAAAAATATTTTTTCCAGGTTGACAAAGGCTGGCACCATTTGGGGTTCTTTGCCATTACATTCCCCTTGCAAAATGCATATCCTGCCTGGTCCAACAGGGCACATACTTTTTCCCCAAATTTAAGAAAATATTCTTTTACCTCTGGTTCATCTTTTTTTGGAACATCTTTAAAAATAATTGCATTATCCTGGTCGGTTTTTAGAGTCTGCTCTCTTCTGCCCTCACTTCCTAAAATCATGAATGCAAACTCAACAGGCGGCGGCCCAAGCGCATCGATTGTAAACTCTATCAGTTTGCCAAGAATTGTGCAGGACACTGTAGTGATAAACCTTGTTAGATTTTGTGCTTTAGCACCGATTGTTATCAGGCTTCGGATCTGCCTGGGAAGTTTGTTATGCCGGTTGATAATCTCCTCCATGCTGTCTGCTGCTGAAATTTCCCGGATAAGGAAAACCGGAGATTGACCCTGGGCTGTCAGCAAATCGCGGTTAGTAATAATCCCTGTTACTTTTTCATTAGCGTCTGTAACAGCAAGATGCCGGATATCTTCCTGCATCATCGCCATAAGAGCTTCAAAAATAAGCGACTGGTCCGGTATTGTGCGTACGGGGGAAGACATGATATCTGAAACCGGCCGGGAAATATCATATCCGGTTGCAATAACTTTTTTTGTCAGGTCTTTTTCAGTTATCACTCCTATGCAGTCTCCATCCGGCGTATTTATAAAAAGAGAACTGATTTTCTCTTGACTCATCATTCCGGCTGCATTCCGAATCGATAAATTTGTATCACCAAAAACAGGTTCTTTCATGTGAATGCTTGCAACAGTACGATTGAAAAATTGCAACCCCTCCTCTTCAGGCTGCATTGTGTTTGCAATAATGGAAGCATAAGATTTTTCAAGCATCCGTTTACCGAAAGTATCTGTAAAATATTCCGTGAATGCTTTGTAGCGTGAGCAAATATCTAAAAAGATCGTTTTGGGCAAAAGATAAAAATACGATTTTTCAATTACCCTGAAAGTTCTAACCGAGATGCCATCATTTACCAGCATGGATATCCCGCCGTAAATGTCTCCCTCGCTTAACATCTCACTCATGGTTTTTTTATAATTTTCTTCGTAATATCTTTCTGCCGAACCTTTTTGGAGGATATACAGATATCCTACCCTGGATCGTTCCTGAATGAATAAAACCGTATCTTCAGGATGTTGCACCATGGTAAGTTTTTCGGCTATCAGAGCAGTCTCTTCTGCGGGAAGAAAGGAAAACGGTTCCAGGCGTGACAGGAAGTGCTTTGCCTGGCCTGTTTCAATAATTGAGCCCAGGGAGTCATCAAAAATGTGTTTGCTGAAGTTTTTAACAAAATATTCGTAAAAGGCTTTGTTATGGGTACAGTTATCTATGAAATCCTCTTTGGGAATCATGAAGCCGGAGCAATCCTTGTCAACGATTACTGTTCTTAAGGAGATTCCTCCGTTCATTAAAATTGTAATTCCCCCAAACACTTCTCCAGGCTTAATATGGCCTATCAGTTTTTTTTCTCCCTGTTTTTCATCATAAAGAGAAAATGAGCCCTTTTCCACGACAAAGATATTGTCTATCTTTGTCTTGTTCTGAACTGCAAAAAGAGTATCTTTGGGATAGCTTTTGAAA
>JAUWMJ010000372.1 GCA_030613225.1 Desulfobacterales bacterium | reverse complement strand
ACAGGGGCAACATTTTGAGTCAAAAGATAAGGGAAAACAGCTCGTTTTCCTTCTTCCCAGTATCTGGCCACCAGAACACTCCCACAAGAGATCTTCTCTTCGGTAATGGCATCAACAATTTTTTTAAGCTGGCCGATCTTTTCTTCCACAATAAGGCACAAGAGGGTGCCGGGTTCTCCGATTCCAAGAACATTAGTGAATGTGCGAAGTAGATCCCTAACAGAAAGAATACCTTTCAGTTTGCCCTGTTCATCAACAACGGGAAAAGCTCCCACCCGTTTTTCCTGAATAAGCAAGAGGGCATCTTGAATGGTATGTAACGGAGAAATTGTAAATGGATCTTTTGACATAATATCTTTTACTTTAAGATCCGAAAATTTTTCCCTCTCTTTTTCAAAATCATTCTTTTTAAAAAGCTCATATGGCATAGCACTTCGAATATCGCGATCCGTTACTATTCCGATTAAAGCATTATCATCTTCGACAACGGGAAGATGCCGGATGTTGTGCTGCACCATTTTTTCATGTGCCTTAAAAATGCCGACCTCTTTGCCGATTGAAATGACTTTTTTTGTCATTGATTTTCCGACAAACATTTTATCCTCCAAACCCCACTTGAATTGATGAATTCGTAAAAAGTCGAATTCATCAGGTTTTAGGTATTAATTTTTAGTAAACTATCAATTCTTGCATTAGCTCTAATTCAGACCTCGTAATTTATTACTGAAAAATGACGCTAAACCTTTAAATGATAAGAGATTGCATGAAAATTGGACACGGGTCTCATTTAGGAATTAAAGGATTCAGGAATTAAGGAATTCTATCCATTTCAATTTATTGATTTTATCCTTTAATCCCTCAATTCCTCAATTTGGCGCTGATAAATAAAGAAAGTGTCCAAAATATTGACTCATTTTAAGACTAAGTTACGAGGTCTGAATTATTAAAAGGTTGCTCAAATCAGCCATCTAACAAAATGCTAACATGATTCTTTGCAAGCTCAGGAAGGCGTTTGAGCGAGTATCCTCCTTCGAGTATGGTAATAAGCCTGCCGTTTGAGTAGCTGCCGGACATTTCCATAATCTTTTCCATAATCCAGGAATACCATTTGGTTGAAAGATTAATACCTGACATTTCATCGTCCACATGGCCATCAAAGCCTACCGAAACAAGAATTACTTCGGGCCTGAATTTTTCAAAATCGACTAAAAGATCTTTTTTAATCAGTTTTTTGTACTCAAAATCCCCCTGGCCTGGAAGGACCGGAGAGTTTTTTGTAAAACCGTAACCAAGGCCTGAGCCGTATTCAAATTCCCTGCCCGTACCAGGATAGGCGAATGATGGATGTTCATGGATGGAGTAATAAAATACACTGGCGTCCTGTTCGAAAATGTGTTGTGTGCCGTTTCCATGATGAACATCGAAATCAACGATTCCGACATTTGTTATTTTCCACTGTAGCTGAAGGTATCTTGCTGCAATCGCTACGTTGTTTAAATAGCAAAATCCCATGGCTTCAGCCCTTTCCGCATGGTGTCCCGGAGGGCGGACGGCACAGAAAGCATTATCTATTTCACCTTTCATAACCAGATCTACAGCATCAAGTATGCCCCCGACAGCAAGCAGCGCTGTCTCAAAGGTCTCGCTGCACATCTGGTTGTCAGGATGGCAGAATATTTTTTTCCCGGTCATGCAGATATCTTGGAAACTGTTAATATAATCTTTATCGTGAACAGCTTCGATCCATTTTAAGTCTGCCCGGCTTCCATCTATTAAGGTGAGCTTTGGAAGAAGGTCGGCCTCGCTTATCCCTTTATAAATTGCATCAAGTCTTTCGGGTATTTCAGGATGATAATCACTTGTTTCATGAAGCATATATCTTCGATCAAATAAAAAGCCTGTTTTTTTCATATCTTTTTCCGTTCCGAAGTAGCTAAAAAAAATCTTTCATCAGAAAAACAGGAAATAAGGCGACCGCCAGTAGTTATAAACTACTATCCGTTCATTGGTTCAAAGGTTCAGGGTTCAGAGGTTGTCGGTTCTCATCACAAATCCGAACCCCAGCGGGAATTCGTAATATCTTCCTGGAGAAGGCATGAGAATAGAACGAGGGGAACATATGTCATACTCCTATAACTTTGAGGATATAAAGGTCGATAAAAAAGCAACCCTGAACCTCTGAACTCTGAACCTGTGAACGTTTACATAAACTATTTGATAATTTTTTCAAATATTTCAAATGCAGCTTTTACAGATTGATTATTTTCCGGCATTTCTATTGTAGGTTGTCCGTTTAAATCATAATCGTATATCGTGTCATCCATTGGGATCATTCCTGCCAGTTCAAGATCTTCAGAATTAAGAATGTTTAAAACAGCCTCCGGAATTCCGTTTTTTGTCTGGTTGATAATAAGATAGCTTTTTCCTACGCCGATATTTAGATCTTTTGCAAGCTTGTTGATTCTAACTGCTGCCTGAATTCCCCGCCTGGATGTATCTGAAACAACGAGGAGAATATCAGCATTGCTTGTAGTCAACCGGCTTATATGTTCCATTCCGGCTTCATTATCCATTACAATATAAGGATAGTTATGTATCAATCTTTCAAGAAAGCCTGTAAGGAGAGTATTGGCAGCACAGTAACATCCCTGTCCTTCAGGTTGCCCCATAACGATGAGATCATATCCTTCTGATTCTACAATTGCCTGTTCCAGCTTCATGGACATAAAAACATCTTTGGTCATGCCGCCCGGAACGATTCCTTTTTTCATTTCCTCCCTGGCATTTCCCAGGGTTTCCGTAAATTCAAGTCCGAG
>JAUWMJ010000011.1 GCA_030613225.1 Desulfobacterales bacterium | reverse complement strand
AAATCCCGGTAGGCATTACCACGGTTGCTGTAAACATTAGCAAATTTAGGATCTTTGGCGACAGCTTTATTTAGATATATTAATGCCTGTCTGGGGTTCGTGTATTTGCCGTTTTTCCATAAAGCGACTGCCTTTTTATGCGAGTCCATTGTTTGAGCAGTTTTTGCACCGGCCCCTTTTGCCCGTGGCCTCACAATCTTAGGTTTCTTCCAGGGTTTAATTGTTTTGCCTTTCTGAAACGATCCTACATCAAAACCCTTCCCCTGAACCGTTGCAACCATCTTCATTATTTCTGTTGTTCCGACCAGGGGTATCCCGACCATGAAAATAATCAAAATGATACTCCAGACAGCCATAAGTTTGGTCATTTGAAGTTCCTTGTGTTTTAGCCATCCCCAGATAAATGTATAAAGGCCGCATAAAAATCCCAATATACCCTTTAGTGCTCCTTCTGTTTTAAATAGCTTTATCAGAACTATGAAAAATATAATAATTGAAGTAATTTGAAGAATTGCAAACACTAAAGCGTTTATCATAAAGGTAGTAGTCATGGTTATCCCCTTTAGAATTGAAAATAAAAAAAGTTTTTTTTGTTTATAATGAATCTAACCAGTACAAGCCCGAAAAGAAAAAAACTTATTCCAGGAAAGTACGGAAACACGAAAAAGGTAAAATTATAATTTCGTGCTTCTCCTGTTTTGTGTTTTCGTGATTGGTTTTATTTTTTGCCATTAAGAACAGCAAATTTACAATTAAGGCACTACACTAATAGACGAAAAATCCAGTAAAGAATAATTCCAAATAAAATATATGCTGCAAATGCTGTATGCTTTTCAATTGCAGCAATTTGAAGCACGGCTTTGCGGTGAAAGTTTTCCGGTAATATACTTACGATTCCCATTAGTAAAATTGCGAAAAGGAAAACCGGTGCGAAGGCATGGGTGTGAATAGCTCTTTGCCAGTCTCCCTTAATTAATAAAATCATTGCAGTACTTAATCCACAGCCAGGGCAAGGTATTCCAAGTGTTGAATGAATCGGGCATTGCCATCCCCTCAGTCCGACTGAAATTAGTACTGTCTGAAATGTTACTGCACATAATAGAATTAGAGCAACCCTGCGTTGGAGCAGGAGAGCAAAAAAAGGCTTATGCTCCCGCCCTGGCGGAATATCCTTCCCTGTCTGTGTGTAGACATGCTCAGGCGGGTTAGATCTTGAACCCCGCTGTAATCTGGAAATATTTTGAAACAGCCCCATTTTAATAACATTGAAAAGTTGGAAGGTCAAGGCAAAGATTTTCAGCAAGAAAGAAAAAAGCAAATATTTTCATTGTCTTTGCTAATTTTCAACAAAAGATTTTATAATTTTTTCATGATGCTTAGTTAATTTTTTAAAACTAACACCAATTCCATTTTGGCCAATCCATGCGACTATACATGTTAAGGTGAGAGGCTTTTTGTGGTTGGGCAACGAAAAGGCAACTTTAATTTTCTCTTCGACAGGAAGTAATTCATCGGTTTCTATAAAGACTCCAACAAGGCTGATATCAAGAATATGACCTTTGAAAGAACTGTTTTGAAAAGAAAAATCAACACTGATCAGGCATGCTTTACGGGTATGCCCGCGCATTAAGACCTCATTTTCGTCTAAACTGACAGTTCTGACAGGCATTTCATCTGTAGGCAATTTTTCCAGCTCTTCCAGTAAAACATGTTGCTGATAATCCGACATATCTATTATTAACTTAAACAAATGATTTGTAATGTTATTTTGAAGCAACTGTTTTAATAGGATTAGTTGTTGGTCTTCGGACAGAGCATTAATTATCTTGAACAAACGTGAGATTAGACTATTTTTATCGAATTGCTCATTTGAAGCAGTCATTTAGCAACTCCTTGTTGTACCCGGATGCATTCTACATGTGCTTCGGAATCGAAACATTTGGCAATATTATACACTCAAGTTTCGCACCCTTTAGTTTATCCAAAGCCATAGACGGTAAGAGCTAAAAATAAATTATTAAAGCGAAATATACTGCCGGTGATTTTAACGACGGCGCCAATCAATAAACTTAATTCCGCCTCAAGCGGGACTAAAACCTGATGAATTCGACGTTTTGAAATTGGCTCGTTACGATTTGTTTACTTAAGCAGGATAACTACCCTGCTTCCTGCAGTATCGGTTACCGATAGTTTTTTCCCATTAAAAGATTTACCGTCAACAGCCTCGCAAAAAGAATCTGCGTTTCCTTTATAGAAAACAGTAAGTTTGAGCCGGCCATTTCCGAAGCTGCGCTTAGTCACAGAAACAACGCCGGAAAGATTTCCCAAAGTTTGTCTAAGAGACTTTTGCGTTTTGAAATTTAAAACCTGCTTTATAGTTACGTCAAGAGGTATACCATTATTGACCATATCCTGAAATGAGGTGACAATGGCTTCGAAAAGCTGATGATCCATCAGTTTTTTCCCAGCCTTTTCTGCTGCAAGGTTACGGGCAACATTTTCTGAGATGTGTGCAGCTGCGCTCTGCGTTGACTTTGAAGCAACAATTTTTCCGTTAGAGCAATCTACCACTTTAGCTGTAATGCCGGCCTGGCCTGATACCAGACCTGATTCCTTAAGGCGAGCATTGTCCGCTGTGCTTTTTGTAACCTTTCCAACAAGTATATACTCTGCCCCATTCGAGGTGCCGATTTTGGCTGCTGCTGAAGGGTCACCTTCGGCTGCACGCCTGATCAGTTGATCGTTTTTATTCATGAGTGCAGCTACAACCGTTGGATCAACCAGTTCAACCCCTTTTTCAGTCAAATAGTCGATTATCGCACTTTCAGCATTTCGAGAATTTTTTTCTCTTATAACGACCATCATACGAGGTTTGTCCATCGATTCCAAGAGGATTTTCAATGCGGCAAGATCAGCTTTAATACCGGCCAGGGAGACCACGGCCTGTATTTTTACATAGAAGGTATTGTCTGATTTTTTCTCCTGGTGCAGGATATCATATTTTTTTACAGAGCCAACTGTTTTGGTAAGAATAACATCTTTCTGGAGCTCAAAATTTTTTATTTCAGTCTGAGAATAAAGAATTGTGCCGATACCGATTTCAACAGCTTCCCGTTTTGCTTTAAGAAGAGCGTCCTTTTTAGATATACCAAAACCGTCTGATTCAACAATAATATCCCCAACGGGTGTTCCTGCACAAAGAGGCGTAGAAAACAGGCCTATAAGAAGCACCGGTAAAAATACCGCAACTTTAAATTTCATTTTTTCCTCCCTGTAGCTTAGGGTTAATGTAAAAATAAGTTCGCAATTTCAGGTGTTGAGGCGCCTGCATGGCAAGACCATGGCGATCCGTATGAGGCAGATCAACCGACAAGCAACTCGTCGAGACCTTTGAAAAACGCCACTTTTTGTCCGATTAGCGCTAAAGCTTCACTAAAGTGCCTGCGTCAGACTCAAATTTTGGCACTTTAGTGACACGAAGTGAAGCATCAGCGCTAACCTTCAGAGCTATCCTCGAAATATTCCATATATTCCTGTGGTTAAAATTTTCGCCTTCCCCCGCTCAAAGTCCGGGATCTTCGACTTGATCTCGAACATAATTGAACATTTTGAAACTGCCTCTGAGTTCGAAATTTAAAAAATCCGGCGAATAAAAAATTGCCGTTATATTCTTCTTCCCGGTAAATTCTTTTATTTTTTTAAAATATTTCAGTTCAGACATCGTATCCTTTTTTTTGACAGAGGTTATAATGATAATGACATCTGCCTGAAATCTTTCAGCTAACTTCTCGATACCTGTAAAATCTGAATGTAACGAGTCATACAACTCAAAACTGTTTCCTCTGTCCGCATATGTTGCCCTGCCTGCATAGAATAGCATCCTCATATCGTTGGTTACGATTTTGACACTACTAAATCCCGGCTGCTCCGCCAACCATCCACCGGTCTTTATAATCACATTATCGTGTTTTCCGAACGAATGAACAGTTTTACTAATAGGAGCTATTAAGAAAATGAAAGCAAATACAAATGCAAATGCTTTAGGCCTTGAGAACTTTTTCGCAAAAGCAAATATCCTTTCCATTCCAGCACCAACCCAAGGATATAAAAGAAATGCAGGCGCAAGCAAAAACCTTGCTCTTACAAAATCTACTTTAATAGCATAACAGTAGACCATAAGAAGGTATGAGGTCACAAATGCAAGGATTAATACCTGATTTCGAAAAAAAGGACGTTTAAAGCCACAATAGAAAGGGATAATAAAAAAAGGAAATAGAACTTTTATCAAACCTTCAAACAACCCAAGAAGATAAATTATGGACATGTAATGCCTGGTAATTGCGAATAAATTCTGTTTCCCAAGCCCGGTAAATGGCGAAGAGTCTTCCAAAGCTTTGAGCTCTTGATAAATTCGGTGATAATTATCAAGAAACTTGAAGTTAAAAATGTTTTGTGCTTCAAGTACAACTTGGTCCATTCGATTGAAATACACTCTCTCCGGCCCTAAAAATACAATAAAAATCAAAAAACCAAGAAGTAGAAAAGCAATCCATATCAGTATATTTTTAAATAATGCGATTCTTTCCCGGGGTTTAACCACGGCAAGGCCGATAATAAATAAAACATAGAAAGGTATGAAGATAACCCCTTCTATCCTAAGAAAAATTGAAATTCCGGCAAATAAAACTGTCAATAAAAAATCAGTCAGCTTTATTGATCGAATGGAGCGTTGAGCAAAGAAAGCCGTCCATGCGAAAAAAAAGACAAATGCCGAACCGCGGATAATATCAACAGCCCAAATATTAGGTGCAGGAGCAAGTGAAAATAGAAGACAAGCCCAAAATGCGGCCTTCCGGTTAAATAATTCGCAGGTCAACATGTAAAGAGGAATAAGCGAAATAAGCAAGGCAGTGCTTGACAAAAATCTGCCTGCAAGAACCCAGTTATCCACTACAAAATGAACAGCTGTTATCATTAATGAAAATAAGGGCATTGGGTATAAAGCCAGACCTTCCTTAAAATGCCCTGAAGCAAACTGCTGAGCTGCAGATATGTAAAGCAGACCATCATTGTTGATCGCTTTATCCGACAAAGCGATCAAAGCCGATATTTTTATTATAGCGGAAAAACCGACAATAAAATATAAGCCTCTTTTGGTTTCAGTCCAGTCTGAAACCTTTTCCATTATCATATTCATTCCAATCATTTTTAAAACCTACAGCGAGAATATATTTATAAAAATTAAGCATGAATTCAGACACTATTGTCGGAACTTCTTTTCCGGTTTTTCTTAGCTCTGCGCCGTTTTCGCCTGGCCATGTATTCCGGATACAGATGGGGATAATACTTTTTCCACCGCTTGTGAACCCAAAACCATTGCTCAGGATATACTCTAATCGCTTTTTCAATAGCATCCAACATAATCTGGGTGTTTGTTTTTAAGTCAACCTTCAAGTCCCTTGTTCTTTGCAAACTCAAAGGGGATTCAATAATAATTGTGAACTTGCCGTTAGTTCCTCTGATACAAAATATGGGTATAACCGGGCTCTTGCATCGTATTGCCAGGAGGGCAGCAGCAGGGGTTGCGGTTACAGCCCTGTTAAAGAAATTCAACTTAATGCTCATTTTGCTTTTTGTACCCTGATCAAGCATTATTCCAAGTATTTTACCTTGACGCATAGCCCGCATCATTTTAGGCATTCCGTCTTCTTTATCTATCACTGTAGCCCCAAATCTGGTCCTTAGCCTGAGAATCAAACGATGAACTATTCTAACTCGCAGTTGCCGCCCTACCATAGAGGCTCTCGCACCAAAATGTACAGACAAAAACGGAGCAACCATTTCCCAGTTTCCCAGGTGAGCTGAAATCAATATTACCCCTTTATTTCTTTTAATTGCATAAAGTAAATGCTCTTCCCCTTTTATTTTAACTTTCTGTGATATCTCATCTTTGGAAAAGCAGGTAATTTGACAAATTTCCGTAATGGTAATCCCGATATTTTGAAAAATACGTGCAGAAGTTTCTTTGATATGATCTAATGTCCATTCAGGATAGATAAACTGCAAATTGCGTCTTACTATCCGCCGGTGAGGTATATCCACAAAATACATAAGCATCCCAAGTACCCTACCCATGCTTTCAATGTACTTATAGGGCAGACCTGCAATAAAAGTTATTAATGCACTGCGAATGCCATATGATTTTCTGGATTTCTGTGGAAGTTTTTCTTCTCTTTTCATCTGCAGCAATATTCCTATTTTGTTAAACGAAATTGGTCTGTTGATTGTAAAAGAGGCTAACGAGTAACAAACAGAAAAGAAGCTGTCAACGTATAACGTTTGAGAGTAGGAATAAAATTGACACTCCTTCGTCTTTCCATTAGTATCTCATCCTTATGACGAGCACTCTATTGATAAAAGTCGCCTTTTGTCTCTATAATATTGGATGGGTTGTGGCTATTCCAGCACTTCGCCTAAACAAGCGCCTTGCTGAAGGCTTCAGGCAACGGACACTTCGTGAAAAGCTGCCTGAAGCGGATCTGTGGATTCAAGCCGCATCCGTTGGAGAAGCTTTTCTGGCCGAAGAACTTCTCAGCAATATCAAGACTGATAAACCAGTGCGGGTCCTGGTAACCTCCAATACCAGCCAGGGAATAGAAATCCTTAAGCGAACCATAAGTGAAATTACACTAAATAATAAAAACTTAACTGCTTTTGCGGCATATTTCCCATTTGACAAACCCGCTATTATGGCGCAAGCCGTCAGGAACATCAGCCCTAAAATCATGGTTCTCCTAGAATCTGAGATCTGGCCGGGTCACTTGGCTTCCCTAATAAAATATGGTTGTAAAATCCTCATCATAAACGGCAGGATAACATCCAAAAGCCTATCACGATATCTCTTCTGGCCTTCACTATGGCGTACACTTAAACCGGATAAAATCCTTGCTATCTCTAAAAAAGACGCCGAACGATTCGCCACGTTGTTCGGTAAAAACCGGGTTGGTGTTATGCCAAATATTAAATTTGATCGGCTCGACAGTAAGGAATCACCGCCAAATACAAAGAATCCTCTTGAAACCATTATTTCTCATGAAACACCATTTCTCGTGCTTGGATCAGTCAGGCAAGAGGAAGAACATCTCATCGAAAAAATCATTGCAGACATCTTACCCCGGCAGCCTGAAACTGTTATCGGACTCTTTCCAAGACACATGCAAAGGATGAAATACTGGGAAGATACCTTAAGTCGATTGTCTATACCCTGGATTTTACGGTCTAAAACTACACACCCAGTATCTCCTGGAACAGTCATTCTCTGGGACACATTCGGAGAGCTCTCTCTTGCCTATAAGTTATCCAAAGCTGCATTTGTTGGAGGCAGTCTTGTACCTTTAGGAGGTCAGAATTTCCTTGAAGCTGTAGTCTGCGGAGTTGTTCCCGTTATCGGCCCCTCTTGGGAAAATTTCGCCTGGGTAGGTTCTGAAATCATGAATGAAGGGCTTGTTAAAATTGCTGATGACTGGAAAGAAGTTGCAGATACTCTTGTCAAAGGGATTGAAAACCCGACATCCCACGAAACAGTTCGAAAATCAGCACTTGAATATCTGAAAGACCGCCGGGGAGGAAGAGAAACGGCCTGCCGCCTTATCCATGAATTCCTCAACTAAATGTAAATAAAACCGATGATTACACCCTTGACACACTTTCATCGTTTCTCTATAGTCGAATAACTTTAAACAATTACTGGAAATATAATGACTATAGATCGAAGGAAAACATATAACTCATATCATTTCGGATTTTCATTTGAGCTTACTGAACGGCACTTTCAGCATCTAATTAAACTCTTTCAAACACCTTCAAAAATTTCAAATTCTATTCTTGGGGGAAGAAGATCGGTTTTAATTGATGAAATTAATAAAATAGGATCCGTGGCTGTTAAATATTACCACCGTGGAGGTATTGTTAGACATTTTATTAAAAAACGATATTTAAAATGGGGAAAAACCCGGAGTCAAAAAGAGTATGAACTTCTGCAAAAAGTAAGAGGTCTTGGAATAAACGCCCCTGAGCCGATCGCCTTTGCTTATCGTGGCCACCTGTTTTATCAAGCGTGGCTTGTAACCAGAGAGATCAAACAGCACCAGACACTTGCTAAGCTTAGCATATTAAATGAAGAACGGACTCGTTTTGTAATGAAAAATGTCATAGAACAAGTTTCCACACTTATTAAAAGCAGTATATTACATGTCGATTTGCATCCGGGTAATGTAATAGTGGACAATCAAGACAGGGTATACATCCTCGATTTCGACAAGGGGAGTATTTTTCCCGGAAATAAAAATATACTTAAAAACCGATACCTAAGTCGTTGGAACCGCGCAATACAAAAACATCGGCTGCCGTGGATGCTTAATGAATTAATGCGTTCAGGCCTTGGAAATAATTTCTAATAAATATTGTCGATTAAAAGGAGAGTGATGGTTATAGCCCCTTCAAAAACACTACGAGAATCAACTTCGATTCTCATCATTTTAATGGGATCCTTAGGAGATGTAACACGAGGTCTTTGCCTGGTATCTCATATAAAAAATAATCTGCCGAAAAGCAGAATAACGTGGATAGTAGAACCCGCGTGGTCTGAACTGGTTGGTTTTCATCCCCGGATTGATAAAATGATAGTATTTAACCGTCCTAAAAATCTTTTAGGTATATTTAATCTGCATAAAGATCTGGCACGAGAACACTTTGATATTACATTCGACCTCCAGCGTCATTTTAAGAGTGGCTTTTTTTCCCTCCTTTCAGGAGCAAAAAGAAGAATCGGCTTTAATCGTAAAAATGCAAAGGAGCTTAATTGGATCTTCAATAATGAACATATCGAGAATATCAGCGACGAACTATTGCTTCCGAAGTGGCGTCATTATCTTAAATTTACAGAATATCTGGGGTTACCTGAGCCTGCTTTCCTCGATTTCGGCTTTTCTTCTCTCGATGTTGAAACCATTGCACCAGGTATCATAACCAAAATAAGCAATCCCTTCATAGCTGTTGTAATTGGAACATCCTGGGAATCAAAAGAGTGGTTCTTTCAAGGGTATTATGAACTCGTTGAAAACATCCTGTCTTCCGGAACCAGACAGGTAGTACTCCTCGGTGATCACTCAAAAACAGCATCTGCAGCCAAGCTTAGTAAAAAGGTCGGCTCACACAGACTAATTAATCTGGTTGGAAAAACATCTCTCATAGAGCTTGTCGCCGTGCTTAAAAAAGCTGCGGTCGGTGTCGGCCCGGATTCAGGGCCTGGTCATCTGGCAGCAGCCGTAGGAACTCCATATGTCACCCTTTTCGGCCCGACATCCCCCAGACGGGCTGCACCCTATAAAAGTGAACACCTTGTAATTCAGTCCGAATTAAGTTGTGTTTCCTGCTATAAAAAGAAATGCCCTAACCTTAATAGTAAGTGTATGCTGTTAATTGGTGTTAAAGCAGTAGAAGATAAACTAAAAGAAGCTCTCGAACAGCATGAATTACAATGAGACCTATGAAAAATGCTGATTTTTGCCTGCCCTGTTAAACCTGTTTTTATATTTAACCTGGGTTCAAGTTCAAGGAAAAAGCCTTAACCACAGGAGTATATGGAATAATTCGAGGATTGAAATTTGATCCTGACACAGAAATTGGGCAGATAAGCGCAGACTTCGAAAAGTGGCGTTTTGCAAAAGTCTCACTGTAAAACATTCAAGTTTCTCCCTATAAGATACTATCTCGAGTTTCGCACCCTTTAATTTATCCAAAGCGTTAGACGGTAAGGGCTAAAATAAATTTTAAAGCGAAACATACTGCCTGTGATTTTAACGACGGCGCCAATCAATAAATATAAGATTGATGCTTGATACCCTATTAAATACAATATGCTTTTACTTCTTTGCGCCTGATAAAATTGTATTTCGCACAGAGTGCCGGTTACAAATATAAGCAAATGATTTCGCTTTAAAAATTTATTTTAACCCTTACCGTCTTGGCCCCTGCCAGAAATCAGGGGTGCGAAACTTGAGATACTATTTTATAATATTCGCCTTGACTTTTACTTTTTCCGGTGAATTATTGAAACGTATATATTTCGCTGTTTCATAATAGCCACTACACAGCTGTTCTAATTCGATCGAAACTTTTGGGAATTCGTCTATTACATTTTTTCTTGGCGTTTCAGAATAGATTTGATGTAGCCTTTTGTCTGTTCCGGATGCAGTCATTGCAAAAACAAACTTATCACCGATAAGGCCGATTTCCGGTCCCCTTTTATGTTTGATAGTAAATGCATACCGATTATTGTTATAAGCATCATCCAATAGATCCCGACCAAATGTTGAGTTTACATAAGGTATTGAAGCAATTCCGGCAATTGTGGGGAGAATATCTACCTCACTTGCAACCTTGTTAAATGATTTCCCTTCTTTGATCAAACATGGCGCATAAATTAATAACGGCACATGATACCTATTAAGTAAAAGCTGGTTTTCTGCCTTAATCATATGTGAAGCATTTCTCACCAAGCCGTGATCACCAAAAAAAACAAAAATCGTATTATTGAAGTAATATTCTTTCTTTGCAATTTTAAGAAAGATACCCAAACTATGGTCCATAAACCTAAAAGAATTAAAAGCTGCAACAGATCTGAATCCATATTTCACAACCTCATCCTCATCGGCGGCTAAAACCTTAAACCCCTTGTTATCTTTCGGTATAGTATAAGGTTTATGGTTCCCGGATGTTTGAATTATTGCAAAAAAAGGTTTGCCTTTCTTTTTTCTTAATACTTTGTTTGCTTCTTCAAAAAGATTAAGATCACTAATACCCCACACATCTACACGAGGAGATGAATAACTACCTTCTTCAAAGACATGCAGACCTGGTATGTTGTGTAAAAGTAATCCGCGTATTTCTCCCCAGTTTGCACTTCCGCCGAGAAAATAATATTTATCATAACCTTTAAAGGCGTTGATAATGGTATGTTGCCTTACTACCAAAGGATTTCTGGAAGAGGTTTTATTCAATTCAATATCAGGCATTCCTGTCACTACCGTAAAAACAGAACGTGCCGTTCCGCCATGAGGAGTATAAAAGTGTTTGAAGAGTAGTGAATTTTTGACTAAAGCATCAAAGTTCGGAGTCGGTTTCATGGGGTTACCTGAGATACCAGTTTTATAATAAGTGAAAGATTCCAAAATAAACATTATGATATTTGGTTTAACTGATTTATGGTTGACTCTATCAGTTGTCCTTATGAAATTTAAACCTTTTTTGTCCAATTCCTTTACCCCTAAATATGAAGCAATCGTATCATAATGCTTTCTCACCGCTTTTTCGTCGTATTTCACATCTTTGTTTTTATAAGTATCAATAAAATAAAGTACCGGATTAAGCGATACTGCGGATGCAAATTCATATGTTGAAAAAAATGCATCACTCCATCGCAATGGGTAATATGAGAATTTTCCATATATCCCAAACAGATAAAGGAAAACAAAACAAATTGTTATAATGATAGTTTTCCATCTCCCCATTTTCGTAAATTTTCGATGTAATATTTGTAATATTACTGCTTTGACGATAAAGGTGTATCCTATTATTAATAATATTAGAACAATTAATATCCAAAAAACAGGATAGCTTTCAGATACCATTTGAAACGATTCTTTCAGATTATAAAAAAATCTAAGCACAGTTGCATCCACCCGACTTTCAAGATATTCATAATGCCCTAAGTCTAAAAAATAAAAAAACAAGATAATAGAATTCACTATTGCTAAATATATACTCCAAAGTCTTCTGCCGAATGTTGTATTAAATATTGCAACTGCTTTAATCCATGCAAAAATCAAGATCGGCAGATGAATAAACAATGCTAACCGAATGTCGAATTTAAACCCTATATAAAAAGACTTAAACAAAATATGATTAGGGATACTATCTTCAGGGGTATTGAATGCGGTCCAGAAAACCATACGGAAAATTGTAAAAACTAACACGTTTATGAATATGCTGATAACTAAAAACCGTATCAATTGCGGCAATCTACTAAATCGTGGAACAACTAATTTCATTTCCAAGACACCTCCGATATATTGTTTTTCTATTTATTTAAAACAGATAATAATAGGACAGACTATTACTAAAATCAATGTAATACTTTAGTATTTTGAAAAGCCGCATTCAGATAATCTAAGATTTAAGACGTGTCGAACTCACGCACTTGTCCTCCTCAGGAGGGTAAGTAAGAGACCTTTGCAAAACGTCCCCTTGTGGCAGATTTCTGCGTTAGACTCAATTTTTAATCCTCAAAATACTCAATGTATTCCTCAGGTTAAAAGTTTCGTCAGCCTTGAACTATGCCAAAATTGAACATTTTTCAAAGGTCTCAATAAGTGTAAAGAAAGAACAGGTGCAATCCTGTAATAAAAAATTTGCTAAACAGGCATATTAACTGACTTACAGATAAAAATTGCTTATTTGTTGTTCTTTCTTAATCCCGATAAATCGGAATTCAAACAGGACCCGCCTTTAAACTTAGATCACCTGAATGCTACTTTTCGAACATTTTAAAAAAACAATAATATTAAATTAATCATAACGGTGAAACCTGGGAATATAATTTTTTAAAAACATGCCTTTTTTACTGTCTGCACTGAAACTGCTTTTATACAATATCAACCTGGACGCGCGCCTTGCTTGATCGTTTGACCAACCTTCATATTCAATCCTGTATATAGCTGAAAAAAGAACCGCTCTTCCCTCACCATGATGGCAATGGATAAGCACCGGCCTGTTTTTTTTATCATCCATGATATCAAGAAATGCTTTTACAGTTTCTTTAGCGGGCACTTGTTTTGAAGGTACACTAAAGTGGCGGACTCCCATTTTAGCAAGGGCGACATGCTCAATCTTTACCTTATCGTCAAGCCTCCGCAGATCTATTACTGTTTTAATTTTATATTTTTGAGTTTTATTTTTCAGTGTTTCTATCGGCATTGCTCCGGAACGATAAACTTTGTTTTCAGTTACCGTAAAAAAACGATGTTCGAAATATGACCAATAGCCATAACCTGCGCCTGCTATTAATGCCACGACACACAATACAACTGAACACCATATACCAAAGCGGCGTATTTTTAACTTTTTCATTTAAAATTATACCTTTCCAACTTAATTAAATTATTGCTCAAGTAGAAAATACTATCTTCAAATGATATTTATTTTCTTATTCTTTTTAAGCAAATAATATCAAAGCAGTAAACTCTACTATACTAAAAAATAAATCAGTTAAATTTTTTATATTTTATCTTTCTTTAAATTCCTTTAAGCCAGCCACTTATAAAAGTCTTAAAGGATTTTTCATCTTTTCCAAATGATATTTTTATTCCGATTACCACAAGTTTTATAGGCCACTCTATTTTATGGGCAATCCTGACATAATCTTTTTCTGTTGTAATAAGAAATTCAACGTTTGTTTTTTCTGCCAAACTAAACATTCTGTTTAAATCATTGTCTGAATATCGATGGTGATCCTCAAATGCTATAAAATCTGTAATATCACATTTGAAGCTTTTAACAGTATTAAGAAAATCATCATTTCTAGCTATGCCGGCAAAGGTAAAAACCTTGCGATCTCTTAAAAAATCAAAATCGCATAAAAATGAACTCGTTGAAATACTTTCAAAAGGAATATGTTTTCCTTTTTTAACTATATAGGCATAAGGCGAGTGAGAAGTTTTAAAGACCGGCCTTGACTGTATTAATGCTTTCAGCCCGGTCAAAGAATTCTCCAATGCGGATTCAGATGCACAATCGAATCTTGTCAGTATAAATGCATCACTGCGCAATAAAGAGGATGGCGGCTCTCGCAGGATGCCCCTTGGTAAAAGGTGAGAATTTCCAAAAGGACGCTTTGCATCCAAAAGCACCAGATTAATGTCACGTTTAAGCTTCAAATGCTGGAAAGCATCATCCAGCACAATAACATCAGGATTAAATTTCTTTACAGCCTGCATTCCGGCTTCAAACCGGTCTTTTCCAACAATCACAGGAATATTTTTTAATCTGCCTGCCAGCATAAACGGCTCATCACCTGCCTTTTCAGGTCCCATTAATACTGTTTTGCCATTGCTTACAATCCCTCCGGATTTTTCCAGCTCTCCTTTATATCCCCTGCTGATTACTGCAACCACATAACCAAGTCTTTGTACAAGTTCAGCCACATGGATAGTCATCGGCGTCTTACCAGTACCACCCACTGTAATGTTTCCGATGGAAATGACTTTGCAAGGCAGTTTTTTTGACTTTATTATTCCCCTGTCATATGCTTTTGACCTGGACTTTACCAACCCTCCATAGAAAAGAGAAAGAATAAACAGCAGAAACTCAACAGAAGAAAAATTACTCCGTCCTTCCCCGGCCATTATGTTTTCGATTTTCTTTTTTATTTTATTCAGCATTCAGTATAGTTAGAGCTCCAAAGCACAAGAAGATAAGGTTTGCCATCCAGGCGGCAATAACCGGCGGAAGTATTCCTCCATATCCAAGTGATAAACAAAAGCTGTAAAGAATCCAGTAAAGAAAAATGATGCCGATACCGTATGTGATACATATAGACAACGTTCTACCTTTTTTTACTTTTATAGTAATACCTGTAGCCAGCAGGCACATAATGATGCAAATAAAGGGAAAGGCAATTTTAGCATTAAGATCTACTCTGTAGGCTGTTGCATCATAGCCTTCAGACTCAATATTTTTAATATATAGATACAGCTCCTTAAAATTCATCTCTTCCGACTTTTTGATCACACGTTTTAGGTCATCCGGCAAAAAATCGAATTTCTCAATCCTCTGCTCGTGTAATACAGTCTTGTAATTTCCTGTTTCCTTGTCACGTATTTGCTCCATGATTTCATGAAAAATCCATTCCCCGTTTTTGTAAAAACCCTTCCTGGCGTCAACCCTTCTGATTAAAGCAAAATCTTTATTAAAATAATATAAAGTCACTCCGAATATAGTTTTATTTGAAGGATTATAATATTTTATATGCAATATTGAACGCTTATCCTTAATCCAGATATTCTTTTCTCTTGAAATAACAGCAGATTTTTTTTTAACTTCCTTCAACCATATCGTGTTAGCTTTGTTTATTGTTATTGGAACAAGAGTATCTGATAAAAAGAAAAGAAAAACACTAAACAACAGACCTATAGAAAGAACTGGCCTTAAAAAGAAGTAGATACTTACACCGCTGCTTTTTAAAGCAATGAGCTCATTATTTTTGTTCATCAGGCCAAATACAATGAGAACTGCCAGGAGAATGCAAACAGGAGCAATCTGAGCAATAATAAACGGTATCCTGAACTGAAAAAAACTGATAGTCTTTGCAAAAGGAAGGCCTGCTTCTATGAAATTATCTATTTTTTCAAAAAAATCGACAGCCAGAAATATACAAATTACTGTAACCAGAATAATACCGAAATATTTAAAAATCTCCCTTGTTAAGTATTTTGAAATTATTGACATAATAGAAGTAAAGTGAAGGGTTCAAGGTTCAGGGTTCAAGGTTCAAAGGTTATAGGCTATTGTTACGGGTTACGGGTTACGCGTTTCGGGTTGCGGGGTACGGGCTAAAAAAGGATTATTTCCGATTAATAACTCGCAACACGCAACTCGTAACCCGTAACACTTACGTGATAACCAAAATAAACAAGTTAAAAATGCGCATCATGGTTAGCGATAAATGTCGTTGTAAAGTTACGCTATCTTGAAAACCTGGAGTTAAACTTTTTTATGATAAAAGCTAAAAAATCGATTCTCACCGGGCGTTCATTTGCTGTTTTTACAAGAAGATATAGCCCAAGCCCCCCCATGACATAATTTGGAACCCACATTCCGATCACTGGCGGATAAGCACCTGTTTCTCCAAAGACCAATCCAATAGACAGCAGTAAATAATAAATCAGAAAAAAGACAAGAGCAAGCACCAAACCGAAGGATTTTTTTGAAGACATTGACTGAATGCCTAAAGAAACTGCAAGAATCCCAAGGGTAAAACAGGCAATTGAAATAGAAAATTTTTTATGCAATTCCATTAAAGCTCTATAATATCTGTCATCTTTACTTGATGTATCCCTT
Organism: Desulfobacterales bacterium; assembly: GCA_030613225.1. The sequence goes on along the minus strand of JAUWMJ010000011.1, from coordinate 2,767 downwards.
AAATACCGTCTCAACTCATCAATACTCATCTCTTTTCTGCTTTTGCCTTTCAATTTTGCAGTTGTTATATTTTTTTTAAGATCAAGACGTATATCATAAGTCTGAAATTTTATGGAGTGTGCCGACCTGTTCTCAATATTGGCCTGATTAATTATTCCGTCATAAAGCCTTAAGTGATAAACAAACCCGTCAGGCTCACTGAAAAGTCTCCCTTTAGGGGCAACAACTGTACTCACAACGCTTTTTGCACGCTTATCTTCAATAAATACATCAATAAGTGTCCTGTTTTTTAAATCAATTTCATTCACATAAAACATCACATCTTTGAAACTATCATTAAAAGTCCTTTCTTTAAGTCCCACATCAAGATTGGATGAAATGACTTTAAATGTAAGCTCTTTAACGGCCAAGCTCCCCCACGGCTGTCCATAAACAGCCATAAAGGCTGTTAGCAGACATCCTGAAAGACAGAACAATATAACAGGTGGAAGCAACCGATAAATGCTTATGCCGCCGGTTTTAAGTGCAATGATCTCATTGTCTCCCGATAGCCGCATGAAAGTAAGCAAAACCGCCATCATAATCGACATGGGTATCACATATACGAGGAAATAAGGCGTAGAATAGACAAGTAGCATAAGAATTGTAAACATTCCTACACCGTAATTAACAATTAGATCCGTTATCTTAAGCATTTCCGCCATTAAAAAAATAAAGGTGAAAAACACCAGATTGATTACAAAAGGTCCAAGCATTTCTGCAAATAAATATCTGTTTATGATTGAGTTGATTTTCATATCTTTGAAGAAATATGGGGTGTCACATAGCGACTTGAGGAAGCAGCCCTCTGGGCTTTTAGAGCGCCACTGCGTGCTTAAGGAGCGGCCTTCGGCCTTGAGTGAGCGTCCCGGCTATGCGGGACTTAAAGCCTCAAACGAAGCGCTCTTCAAGCCACGAAGTGGCGCTCCTCAAGCGAAGCGCTCCATATTACATTTTGCAAATTGCATCTGGTAGAGTTTATGAAATTCTCCATGGTTTGCAAGTAACTCATCATGTTTTCCTTCTTCCACGATTTTACCATTTACAATAACGACAATCCGGTGAGCATAGCTGATGGTAGATAGTCTGTGGGCAATTACAAATGTTGTACGTCCTTTCATCAGATTCTCAAGGGCCTTTTGAACCAGCATCTCGGATTCAGTATCCAATGAAGAAGTTGCTTCATCAAGAATTAATATGGGAGCATCTTTCAGCAAAGCCCGGGCAATACATATACGCTGTTTTTCTCCTCCTGACAGGCGTCCGCCCAGTTCACCAATGGTCGTATCAAACTTGTCCGGAAAACTTAAGATAAAATCATATGCATATGCAGCCTTTGCAGCGCTCTCGATTTCTTCATTAGATGCACTTTGATTTCCATATGCGATATTGTTTTTTATAGTATCGTTGAAAAGGATGGGATCCTGGGTAACTACAGCAATCTGCTCCCTGAGTGAAGATATAGAAGCTTTCCGGATGTCCGTCCCGTCTATCAGGATAGCTCCTTTGCTAACGTCAAAGAATCTCGGTATCAGATTTACAAGAGACGTTTTCCCGCCCCCGCTCATTCCAACCAGAGCCAAGATCTCACCAGCCTTTACATCCTGGTTAATATCTTTCAAAACCATCTCTTTGTCGTATTTGAAAAATACATTCTCAAATTTAACACTGTGAGGCCCTTGTTTAATAACAACCGGGTTTTGTACTTCCGGAATATCCGACGCTCTTTCTATAATGTCAAAAACTCTGTCAGTAGCGGCAAGTCCCTGCTGGATGGCATTATTAAGCTTGCTTATATTTTTAATCGGCGCATACAATAAAAGAACAGCAGCCAGAAAGGAAATAAAAGTTCCGGTTGTATAATCACCTGCAATTACCCTTGAGCCTCCATACCAGATGATTGTGGCGGCCCCGACACCTCCTAAAAATAAATTGATTGGGCTCGATATCGCCTTGGCCTTGACTTCTTTCATCTCAAGCCTTAAAAGCCTGCGAGTCTTTTCAAAAAAACGCCTTTTTTCATAAGGCTCCATTCCGAAAGCCTTTACAATTTTGTTTCCTGCAAAGGTTTCGTGCAAAAAAGAACTCATATCAGCCATGGCTTCCTGGCACCCGGTACTAACCTTGCGAACCTTTCTTCCGAATATTACAATAGGATAGAATGAAATGGGCAGAACGACAAATGCAATGAGTGCCAATTCCCAGATCTGGTAAAAAATGACAAAAGTCAGGCCCACTACTGCAAAACAGTCCCTAAGTGATCCCGTAACAGCAACAGAAACCATTGCTTTAATAATATTAACATCATTTGTAACACGCGACATCAAAACACCTGTTTTCTCTTTCTGAAAGAAAGAAAGGGGAAGTTCTTGAATGCGGCTGTATAGAGTGTTTCTTAGACGCCGTATGATGTTTTGCCCAACATAGCTCATCAGATATTCCTGGCCATACATTGCAATACTGCGGAAAAAATAGACTATTACTATTGCTGCGGGGATCAGCTTTAACATCCTTACATCTTTATTGATGAACACATCATCAATTGCGGGTTTTAACAAAAAAGCAGCTGCTGCTGTTCCTGCAGACATCACCAGCATGCACCCCATTGCCATAATCAGGGTAGGCCAGCTGTCTTTAACCATACTTATTAATTGCTTATGTCTGTCTTTTAATTTTAGGGAAAATATTTTTTTCATCGTTCAACCCGGTTAAGCCGTAAACAATAACC
>JAUWMJ010000308.1 GCA_030613225.1 Desulfobacterales bacterium | reverse complement strand
GAATTCTGTCCCTGTGCGGAACCATTTTAAATCGGCTTAAACTTGAATATTGTGAAATGTGCGGTACTGTTCTCGGGCCTGCAAAATACCATGATTACATAAGCAAACGGATTAATAATATAGCCAAAGTTGCCAAGGGACATATACTTTGCGTTGCATGTTCCAGGAAATCGGCAGCAAAACAGCATGACGAGGAAATCATTCCTATATTGTAAATACAGACCTCGTAGGTTATAGTGTATCATGGCTTAATATTTTGGACAAAAAGCTACGTTTCCCGCCCAGGATTTGGGTTGAAAGGTTCACGGTTCAAAGGTTCAGAGGTTATCCGCCATCACATTAATCCTATGGAATCAATAGGTAAGGGAAAAAGCGCGAAGCACTTAACCTTGAACCGAGAACCCTGAACCTTATAACCCAGACCGGCCTGGTGTCCAATTACTTTGCGATTCCTTGGTATATCAAGGTCTCCGGTTATTTTTATAAGGTGAATAACGAGGTCTGAAGTAAGCGCAAAAGTGCTTTAATGGTGCGATTTCAAATACAAAGAGGAGAAAGTCGGCATGTTCACTTGGATGCCTGGGCCTCAGCGCGGTGTTGTAGCGCTGGGATTGATGGCGGTCAACACGATTTTTTGGTGTCCGCTGCTTTTTATTGTTGCATTTTTCAAATTGATTGTTCCTGTAGAGACATGGCGACGCTGGTGTTCTTGCGTACTTAACAGGATTGCAGTCTGCTGGATCTGGACGAACAACTTAAATCACCGGTTGACCACAAAAACTCGCTGGAATGTTAGTGGTCTGGATGCACTGGATCGTCTTGAATGTTATATGGTGGTTGCCAACCATCAATCCTGGGCAGACATCCTGGTGTTGCAGAGAGTGTTTAATCGCCGGATTCCGTTGCTTAAATTTTTTCTTAAAAAAGAACTGATATGGTTTCCCCTGCTCGGGTTAGCCTGGTGGGCGCTGGATTTTCCTTTTTTGAAACGTTATTCAAAAAAGTTTCTCAAAAAGCATCCCCATCTGGCCGGTAAAGATCTGGAAAACACACGCCGGGCTTGTGAGAAATATAAAAAAATGCCGGTTGCGGTGATGAATTTCGTTGAAGGCACCCGGTTTTCCAAAGACAAGCAGAACAGGCAGCGGTCACCGTTCACCCACTTACTGCGAGCTAAGGCCGGCGGACTGGCTTTTGCTTTGTCATCCATGGGTGGCAGAATTAACCGCCTGATAGACGTGACCATTGTTTACCCTCAGGGCAAAAAAAGCTTTTGGAATTATTTGTGCGGCAATATAAGCGAAATCAAAGTGCGGGTGCGGCAACTTCCTATCACTCAGCGACTACAGGGCGATTATATTGGTGACCGAGATTTTCGCAGGGAGTTTCAAAATTGGCTCAACGACTTGTGGACGGAAAAGGATCAGTTGATTACCCAATTGCAATCATGATAAAAGCGACTCTTCCCACCATCCGATGATGGAATCGTATCTTTTAAATAAAACTCTTTCTTTTCTTTCTATTTCCCTTATCCAGTCGCCCAGGGCCGAAGCATGATGGATAATCAAAGGGATACTGTGGTCAGGGAGTATATCTGCAGGAAGCGCATAACGGTCAATGATTTTCTGTATATTGACAGAAGTTTTTTTGTTGTCCCACGGGGTGGGGTGGATGAAACCATGATTGCCGCCTTCATTTCTCAGGTATCCGAAATGAATCGGGAAAACGTCTTTGAGCTGTCTCATCAGGTTAACCGCTTTAAGGTTGGTTTCAACGTTCACTCCTTTATTTAGATTGCGCAATATCATGTCGTCGAAAGATTCAAAACCCATAGAGGTTAAGATAATTCGCATTTCCATATTTTCTGCAAGTTGAAGAGCTTTTCTTAAATGCTCATTTCCCTTAATAAACCAGTCCGCCCTCATTGTGAGGTTAATTTGTGAAAGATTGATTCCTTTCGACTTTGCTTTACCTAACAAAGCAAAAAGACCGGGCAAAGGATTTTCGTTTATCAGCTCAAAGGGGATTTTTCTTCCGTCCGTCGTTTCAGGGAGACAAAGGATCTGGTCTATAACTGTATTCATGTCCAGCGTCCCGTAAAATCCCTTGTCCACAGCTACATCACAGAAGCTGCATCCTTTTAAATGGAGACGGACTTTATTATTACCATTATTATTCATAAAAGCCGGATAATCTATCTCGATGGATTTTTGCCGGGCAGCATATGGGCACCCCATTTGTTGCAAGACCTGGCCGGTAGTGATATTGTGAGGCACAAGGGCTGACTTTTCCAACCTGTATATATTATCCCAGGTTACCTTGCTTAAAAATTTCTCATCCCAATTCTTTTTAGGGTTATGAATTACCTTTTGGTATTTGTTCAAATAAAGGAGTCCGGGATTGTTTCGCCACTCATCTGAATTAAGGTTTTGAAGGAGGTCTATCGCCTGCTCTGCCGGGCCGTGAAGGGAGAAGGAGAAATTAGTTGAAAGACCCTGGAAGCGATGGGGATGATCCTGCCAATTTTTCTCTCCCAAATAGTCAACATCGGCCTGTGGTCCTGCCAGGATTGTAACAGCTCCCTCGTCCTTTAATTCACCGGCAAAGGAGAAGAGATCGCTTCGGCCACTTAATGTGGAGAAACCTATTATAGGTCTGGCTCCTCCAAAATAATCAGCAAGAGCTTTTTTAAGAAGGATTTTATCGTCATCCCGCGCTACGGCTATGACGATGCAATCAAAAGGCGTGTTTTCCCGGATAATCGTAGCTGCCATCTGAGGCCCGAGAAGGCCATATGTTTCACCTGCAAAGTAACTGGCGATGATGGCAGTCTTCATTCCCACCTGTTGTTGCCGACATTTTTCAAATCTATATACTCAACCGTTCCACGTTTGCCTATAAATGAGGTGAGAAACCAGCTTATTATGCTGATCAAAAGGGAACCGAAAACAGCCGACCAGAAGCCATGAACTTCAAAACCGGGGATCACTCCTGACGCCATCATAAGCATAATCGCATTTATGACGAATGTAAAAAGCCCCAGAGTCAATATATTCAGGGGAAGTGTCAACAGCAGTAATAATGGCCGAAAAAAAGCATTAAGTATTCCCAGTATGGCGGCAGCAAAGAAAGCAGAGAAAAAACCGCTCACATGTATGCCATCTGACAGGTATGAAGTGACAATTATAGCAATCGTTAAAATTAGCCACCTTAGAAAAATTCCTTTCATTTGTTTCCTCGCCTTAAATGCAAAATTCTTGTAACTGATTCTGCCCAGGAAAATGGAGCAATCGGTGCTGCTGCACTTGCAGCAAACCATTAAAATTATGGGTAGCCGGGTTCTCCAGGATTAATCTCTATTTCCATTACGCGCCAGACACGACGGGAATATCTCGAACTCTGACTATACAGAACCCGCCCCTGCCCTTGGTACAAATGAATAAGCCGGGCATGGTCACTTCCATAATAAAACGGGTTGAAACTTTTCCCGGTTATATGAGAGGTTTCGGACGTGGGCTCCCCAACTAACGAAATAACTTCCTGAATGCTCATTCCTTTCTTGATTGCTGACAGGGAATTTTTCTTTTTGCCTGACTTTTGTTTGCCTTTTGACTTTTTTGAGGCAGGCACGGGAGATTGGCCCTTTGCCAGCTTTTTTTGCATGGCTTTCAAATTCACGCTGCCTTTTTTATAAGGTTTTTTAACTTTCCCTGCCGGCATTTTATTCAAAGATTGCTTTGCATATTTCCGAACCTTGGAATGTTTGGCTTTTTTACTAACGGTTTCAAGAACATTCCGATAACGAATATCACCGGACTGCCCCAATGCCTTACATGCCCAGGCAAGGGCATCTGTCCCTGTCTTGCTGGTATCGTTATAGGTCTGTAACAATTTTTCAGCTAAAACATCCAGAACTACCCGTTCTGTCAGCGCATTGCGGTGAATGCTCTGGGATGCTCTACGCAAAGAAGAGTTTCCACCACCAACGATCTGGTTGATATATCGTTCACCAGCCGGGCTAACAGCCATCGCCGGAATAGCCGGCATCAACATAGCCACAATAAAAATAAAAAATATTATCTTGCGCATCATGGTTGTCCTCCTAAGAATATTAATAAGAAATAATTTTCAGTTCTTATTCTTGTAACTTATGGTTATCTTCTCATGTTAATTCAAGATTGTACACTTTTTTTTAATTATTCATTTTTCCTCACACGAAATACCCTTTCTCACATTTTCTCACAGTGACAAGCTGAAGGTTTGTGAGTAAGGATAGGCATATCATCCAGTGTTTTAACATCCAATGACAGCTCTATTTCTATTATCTAACCTCCATCCATGCCTGAGAGCATTAAATTTTTTTAAACAGAAATCTTTTTTTTCACGATCATACTTAAATCACTTTAACACTAATTTCCCCTTTAATACAACAAAATCCAATTATCTTTTAAAAATTAAACGGTTATCTCGAAAATCTGTAACTTCTCAATAAGTCCGGG
>JAUWMJ010000087.1 GCA_030613225.1 Desulfobacterales bacterium | reverse complement strand
CCAGAGCAATAGCCCATTTGAGTCATATTTTGGTTTATAAATGTCGTGCAAAACGAATCCATGTTTTCTTAAGAAAAGGTCGATTTCACTAAAAATTGCCCCGTCATCGTACAAAGAATTAAACAATACTTCTGTATATATTAGAAGTATTGAATTGTTAAGGAGACGAGTTGCACCCTGAAGAGCCTTGAGTTCTCCACCTTGTATGTCAAATTTCATCAACTGTATAGCAGGATTTCCGTTACGTATTGACCACTGATCGATTGTAGTAACCTCGACTTTTTCGGTAATTCTTACGGACGTTCCATGAGGATCAAGCTCTTTTAGGTACTTTCCCGGAGTAAAGAGAGATGTGTTGCCAGGCGATGTCGTTTTTTGTAAATCTGCAGTCCCTTCATGATCAGATAAAGCTACAAAGTAGGGAGAAAAAAGAGAATCATCTTTTGCATACTGCAAAAGCGTATCAGCATATAGTGAATTTGGCTCAAAAGCATAAACATGCGCTTTGGGAAAATTGCGAAGAAGCCTTTTGGATATGTGGCCGTTGCTTGCACCTGCATCTATGATTCCTGTGATTTGAGAGTTTTTTAAAAGATATGCAATGGCATGGTACGGTTCATCAAGAGATACCAGGTTGTTTTTCGTTCCAAGAACTGTTTTTTTAACAAATGAACTAAAAGGATTAGACATTTTTACCTCTTAAAAAATTAAGATGTCAAACCAGATGCTGATTTCTGGTTTTCATTGGCCCTTCAATTCCCTGAAAGGATTTCGAAAAAATTCTCAGCTATGATTTTCAAGTTATGATTCTTTTTAACATGTTCACGCCCGGAACGTCCCATGGATAACATCAAATCGCGATTGTTAATAAGCTTTTCAAGGGCTTTATACCATTCAGGTTCGGTGGTGACTGAGATGCTGTTTTTATTATTAAGAATTTCAGCCGTTGCTCCTATCACATTACCCACAACAGGAATTCCACATGCAAGATATTGAATAGCCTTGATTGGTGATTTTCCCTTAGAGTATTCTTCATCAGTTAAAGGAAGAAGACCGATGTTAAGATTTTTTATAAAGTCTGGTTCATCGCCCGGACGAAACGGTTTGTATTCAAAAGGGCAATTTAATTTTGGTTTTAGCCCGGAAAATATGGCCAATTTTATAAATGAAAATTTTTTCAACAAGGGGGTCAAAACACGATCAAGTTTTTCTATGAGTGGGATATTTACCGGTGCTCCAGCCCATCCTATTGTTATATTCTTACTTATATTTTTATTGCAAGGTTTCCAAGTTTCCATATCAAGCGTCATGGGAACGATTTTAACAGAATCTGAATATTGCCGAGCATAACGGGCAAGAAATTGATTCGGCGTCGTTACAACGTCAGAAGACTTTAACCATAAGTGCAACCGTCTTTTTATCCTTAGCTTAGTAATAAGCGAGTGTGAATTTCCGGGTCGTGTGTAAATGGCATCATCAAAGTCAAATATCGTACGCTGACTGTTAGCAATCAGTTTTTTGGCAATTGATGTTTTGAAAAGACATTTTTGATTAAATACAAGATCTGCCTTTTCAGCCTTTTTTATGATGGAAGCATTGATGCTCCTGCGATTAATAAATTCTATATTGATTCCTTTTTTGCTTAAAAAATTCAAATATTGTACAAGGCGGTATTTCGTGCTTCCTTTTTCCAGATCTCGACTGATAATAGCTATTATGTTCATATAATTATTGCTTTTCCAGAAGCCCCTTTCTCCTTCTTTCCGCTCTTTTTGCCATTATTTTCTCAGTGTGCCTTTTTATTTTGGCTGTTTTCCTTTCGATCCAGAACCATTGCATGCGGTCCAGGAAATTAAACCTTTTTTTATTTTTATAAGATAGAAGAATATAAGCTCTGTCTTTTATATTAAAAATATCATCCGGTAAAGTAAAATTAAGCCTTGCAATACTTTTTATTTTCCATCGAAACCTGAAACACTTTCTTTTTTCAACACGTTGTAAATCAAAAAGGGCAATTAGGGGAACATCAGATCCATTATTATAATTAAGAAGAATGTGGGTTGCATTAAAGTCTCGGTGATTGAATCCATTTTGGTGCATTCTTCTCGCTAACACAGCAATCTCTTTTAGCAAAATCAGCTTTCTGTTTTCTCCCCTTGAACCCAAAAAAAATTGCGGTTGATTTTCAAGCAGAGCTTCAAGAGAAATAAATGGAGAAAAATCTTCGGTTATAAGAAAAGATTTTACCCAGAAAAAATGGGAGAATTTTTCACCAGAAGCTACCGGTACGACAGTAGGGAGATTGTTTTTTCGAAAATCACATATATTTTCAAATTCTAATCTGCCCTGAGAAAGGCTACGTCTTGGAAAAAGTCGTGACAACAGCCTTGATAAACCAATAAATTCGGAGTTATGACGCTTTATGTAGAAAGTTCGTTTTATATCATGATGTAAAATTTCGAATCGAATTACAGATCTTGCTTTAATCTGTTTAATGGTTTCACCATTTGAAAAATTCCATATTGATTCAAAAGAATGAAACGGGGCCTTCTCCAGTAGTTCTTGGTATTCACGGTTTAGAGTTAGATAAGGCTTTTCAATGCGGGAGATAATTGAAGAAGGATCTTTTACGGGCTTCATTACTTTTGTCTCATTTTGTCTATAGAAATTTGAACTTACGGTATAAAGACAATACTGACTTTAGACTATTTCAGTTAGAGGTTTTCATTATTCTTTTTATTTGAGGCAGTTTCAAAACGTCCCATTTAGTCCGATATCTGCGTAAGGCTCAAATTTTAATCCTCGAAATACTCCATGTATTTCTGTGGTAAAAATTTTAGCCTTCCTTGATCTCGAACAAAATTGAACATTTTAAAACTACCTCACTGGTTAAAAAGAATTAATCATCGGCAGTATCGTTTACTCTAATTGCAATGCAGATCCGTCGGCAATATTACGCAAGGCAACCTGTTCAATAATGTCCGCAGCCTTTTCAGCTCTACTGAAGACATCTACCTTGGCGACATATTCTTTACCGTTGCGTTGCCATTCATCTTTTTTCTTTGAGGTCAGCATAAAGGCCAAAAGTCGGTTTAATGTTTCCTGTTTAAAAGGAGAAGGTATGATCTCTCCAGAGCCTGCAAGATCAATATGGAAGCTGAAACCACAAACATCAGTTGTAAGCACAGGCAATCCCGCAGCCATCGACTCTATTAATACTGTCCCCGTATTTTCCAGGCGAGCTGGATGAATCAACAGATCGGCTGCCATAAAAAACCGATGTATATCTTCTCTACCGCCGATGAAACGGACTTGTGCACTGATACCCAGCGACCAAGCCAGCAGTTTATATGGTTTTGTGTTACCTTTGCCTATTACCAGCAAAACCGTTTTTTCCCTAATCCTAATTGGCAATGCATATACGGCTCGGATTGAACGATCAACCCCTTTGGTTTTAAATCCGGAGCCTGCAATTAAAGCAACGTATTTATCTGAATCGATATTCAATTCACGACGAAGTTCATTGCGTATTTCCATAGCATTGGGAGGTGCCAGGCGGTCTTTTGATATTCCAGGCGGTAACAGATGAAATCTTTGTTCAGGAGTACCATAGTAGTCGATGAAAAATGCTTTTTCTCGATCCGAGAGTAATAAAATATGAGTCTTTGAGAGCTTATCGAAAACCGCTCTCTCAAGTTGCAAATAGCTCCGGCAACGGCCGGTTAATCGGTATAAAAAACTTCTTTCGTGAGCTTTTTCGGCGAAACATGTATCTGCAGCATAATATACATCGAGTCCGGGCATTTTATTAAATCCCACAATGGTATTGTAGTTATTTGCGGATGTAATTTCATTTAATTTTTGAGCGAGAAATTCACGTTGCCGGTGATGGGTAAAGCCTTTGATGGAAATAAACGAAACATGGAAACCATTAGGTGTTTCTCCCTGCCATGAAGTGGTAAAAATATCTACTTCATGGCCGCGAGACATGCAGGCTTTAGCTATTTGCAAGAAATTTTTCTGCTGCCCACCAAAAGGAAAATATTTAAAAATACAGAATGCAAATTTCATTATTTACTTTATTTGGATTTTATAAAAGAATAAAAACATTTTATTGAAACGTCTAACTAAAGTTTCGCACATGAATTTAAGTGTAAATAGATGGATAAAAAGCTGAAAACATCGCTCAATCGCAGCGGTATTACCAAGAACAATACCGAATTCAAGTGCCTGATTGGGTCAGTATCTTTGTACAAGCATTCATTACTCTTTTTACATCAAGCTTCCTCATGCAGTCCCTGTGTTTACATGGTTGTAGATAACAGGGTACGCATTCCATTTCCGCCATTCTTACTACAATGCTTCTATCGTTTTGTGGTCTTACGTAATACGGGTCTGTGGGACCAAATAGACCTACTACAGGAATATCTATCGACGATGCAAGGTGCATAATTCCAGAATCTATGCCGACAAATAGGCTTGCGTCCTTTATAATTGAACAGAGTGTACGAAGACCGGTATTTCCTGTTAAGTCTAGAGCAAACGCATCATTATTCCGGCTACTTTCCATTACCAGTTTTATTATCGTTTGATTGTAAGCTTGATTTTCTTTGCTGCCTACAAATACTGCGGCTAATCCAAAGTTTTCCTTGAGTGAAATGATTAATTCTGCGAATTTATCCTGTTCCCAAGCCTTTGTCTGCCTTCTCTGTGATGCCCCCGGAGAGATAATAGCATATTTTTTGGGAAGGTTAAGATTATTTCTGTTTTTATCTACGTTGATAAGCCCGATATAGTTATTTTTTCGAATATTGATGTTTAGTTGTTTAAGCAGCTTGGCATTATTGTACCAACTGTTATGGCCATCGACGTTTTCTTTTATATCAAGACATAGATCCCACGGAAAATGAGCAAAGCCAACTTTCATTTTTGCTTTGCTAAACGTTGTCAATATCAGGCTTTCTGCAGACCTGGGTAGAGAGATTAACAGATCATATTTGTAATTACGCAATTTTCTTAAAAGCTCGACCTTTGCTTTCAAACTTCCTTCCCGCAATATTATGCTGTCAATATATGGTAAGCCTACCAGCAGTTCCTTCAGATAGGGTTTAACAACTGAATGAATGGTTGCACCAGGGAAATTGTCTCTAAGAGCTTTTAGCAGTGGAAGGGAAAAGACTAAATCACCGATCTGGTTTAGATGTATAATACATATTTTGTTGAAATTCATAGCTTTTAGGATTAAAGAAAAAAATTATCATCCTTTACTTTTTCTATTTCATCAAGATTTTTGTTTGAACGAATAAAATTTTCTATCCACCAGTTTGAGTGGTGATAAAAGCATGCAACTACACTGCATTCCTGTTCGGCATTAAAGTTTGCTATAGAGTGTGCTAAATTTTGTTGAGTGTCATTGAACTTATTCTCTCCATTATAACCGTTACATCCTGAAATCTTCGCTTTATCAACACCTCTAAATGCGGGACAGTGAAAAATTCCGGACGGGGCGACAACAGTCCTAAAAAATTGTGCATGACATGTCCACGGTTGTCTTTTCAGCTCATGGACTTTATTACTAATCAATGCTGACAGGTTTACACTTTCAAGGATTTTTATCTTTCCATTTGCGATTTGTTTAGCCTTTAGTAAATTGCTCTTAATCTCTTCTATCACTTTTTTTTCTCTTTTTTTATCAGGAGGATCAAAAAGAGATTCTTTTTGAGAAACACCAAGCCTCAAAAGGCAAGGTTTAAAGGATATATAATCAAAGCAGTAAGCTTTTGCCAAACGGACCGCTTCAGAAATTTCATCAATATTCGAGCAAAGCTCCTGTCCATTTATGTAAATTCCTTCCCATACAATTACAAATGAATAGCCCATGGAAATACGTGGATTAAGTTTTTTAAATTCCCGTGCATTAGACAGTATGGTTTCTAAGTTTATATTATTTTTCGGATTGTGGGACCGGGCAAATGTTTTTTCACTTGCGGCATCTATGGAAATTCTTAACCAGTCCTTTTCCTCTAATATTTCCGCGATTTTTTTAATATGGTGGAGTCTTGATCCATTTGTTACGATACCGATTTGCATCTCCCTGTTTTTTAGGTGCCTGACTATTTCTTCAAAGTCTCTATGAAGGGTAGGTTCACCTCCTCCGAGGAGAATAACGGACATCAACCCGTGAGATTTTAAGGTATCGATGCTTTGTTTTATCTCTTCTGTATCGAGAATCTTCCCAACATTTATTATTTTGGAATCTACACAGTGGGGGCAGCGGAAATTGCAAGCTGTTGTTAAATCCAGATTTATAGATAAAGGCCCGTATTCAGGGAAAGCATCACCGGTATCGGATGCTTCGAAACTACGCCGCCATGAGATATATTCTTTAAGTCTTTTAATAACCGAAGACTGTCTCAGCTTGGAGCTAAAATCATGTTCTTTATTCTTTAATTTTTTCATAAAAACCTTTTAAAAATTTTCATAACAGTTATAAATTATTTTCAACATATAATCCGTAGCAATAATATGCGACTTGCCTATTTGTGGTTCACTTTTTGTTTTGACTGATGAGATAAAATCTTTCACTGATAGCTCAAGGGGGTCAGGCACCTTTAAGGTTCTATCAAAATATTTGAAATAAATGTCATAGTCCTTAAGATCCAGAACCCGATAAACAATTTTGTCATTAAATCCAAATTTAAAACTGCGGGGTTGTCGCTCTTCTCTTTCAAGTCTGATAAGGACCTCACAATCATTGCTGTTTGTATTATAGATAAATCTTATAATAATTATTTTTTCATAAGACTCAATATCCGTCTTTATAATTTTGCCTTTTCCCAAAGCAAAATAGAGAATGCTCAAGGCATGCGGGACTGAATCGAGTATCATTTCTTTTCCGGCAACCATCGGAGAAAGATGCATAAAAAAAGTGTCGGCCTTTTTCCGGTCAATTGAACCACAAAGAGTCTCATAGTAAGGCATTGAGAAAGGCCATTGAGAATTCATCGCAATTTTGAGGTTCCTGCCTTCAGCTTTCTGAAAAATAAAATCAATTAGCTTCTGTTGGTCATCATTTTTATTCCAAATAAACGGTTTTTCACAAAAAACATTCAAACTTGCATCAACCGATTTTATAAGATATTCAAAATGGGTCGGCAATGGGGAGGCGATAACAACCGAGTCGGGTCTTTCCTCTTCTATCATGTGGTAAAAGTCAGTGTAGGCAGAAGCTTGGATACCATATCGCTTTAGTCTGGCGGCGGCATGTCGGGCAGTTTTTGTTGTTGTTCCCAGTACGGAAATAACGGTGGCCTTGTTTTTGTGAAAAAATTTTGCAATATATTCTCCTATGCCGTTATTATTTCGACCAGCTCCTATTATTGAAACTTTCATGTCTTTGCCATATTATCAAAATATAAGATCGAATCAACATTTCATAGTATACCGTCAATAGTCAATTAGGTTGCCATATCTCAAGAGAAAACCCTATTGGGGCAATCATTTTTGGGCCAAAAGATACTGTGTTGATACAGTAGGCCTGGATGAAGAAAAAAGTGGAAATATGTAAAATACCAAGAAACCAACGAATAATAGTTTGAGTTAAAATAGTCAACAAAATAGGGCAACTCATTCCTTGGCCCCTGAGGGCAAGATAATTTATCTCTTTTTAGGGGTTATAATAAAGCCCTGTCCTTTGGGTAGCTATGGCTCCGCCGAGTAGGGATTATTTGCTTTCATTACTCAACTCAGAAAGAAGATAGAGCAAAAATGAAAGGGCTATTTGCTTAAAGAGATATCTTTTCTTACCGCCATAGCTTTTCTAAAGGTTTGCGAAGAAATTTTTGTTGACTTTAACGAAAGGGCTTTTTAGTATACATCATACGATTATAACATTATATCGTATAACTATTAGAGGAATAGTTTTGTTCTATCGAATAAAACCTGGTACTATTGGCCAGGTCAGAGACAGGCGGCTATGCCGAATTAATTAGCCCATGTTACGTGTTGCGAGTTGCGAGTGATGAAATGAATTCTGTCTAAATTTAATATTGAATTTACCCCGAAACACGTAACCCGCAACTCGCAACGTGTTGCGTTTGCGATGGAATCCCTTACATGGGTAATCAAAGCCGAGCCCTTTGGACTCTGATATATAATTGGCAGGGCATTAATGTGAGATGGCAAAGGTATCGGTGAAATCTAACGAAAAAACTAAAGAATAGAGGTGAAAGATGAAACAACAACAATATATAGATTTGGAAGATGAATTTGGCGCACATAATTACAAACCGCTGGATGTTGTGTTAAACCGCGGTGAGGGAGTCTGGGTTTGGGATGTAGATGGTAACAAATACCTTGACTGCCTTTCAGCATATTCCGCAGTCAACCAGGGTCATTGCCATCCAAAAATTATGGATGCAATGATTGACCAGGTAAAAAAGCTGACATTGACTTCAAGAGCGTTTCGAAATGATCAGCTTGGTCTTTTTTACCAGGAACTGTGTGAGCTTACCAATTCCCACAAAGTTTTACCCATGAATAGCGGTGCAGAGGCAGTGGAGACTGTTATTAAGACCGTTCGAAAATGGGGTTACCAGGTTAAGGGAGTTGCTCAAGATCAAGCGGAAATCATTGTCTGTGAAAACAATTTCCATGGCCGTACTATTACTATAGTAGGATTTAGCACAGACCCGAATGCCACAGAGGGGTTTGGTCCGTTCACACCTGGTTTTAAAATTATTCCCTTTGGAGATGCCGGAGCTCTGGAAAATGCGATTACGCCAAATACTGTTGGCTTTCTGGTAGAACCTATTCAGGGCGAGGCTGGTGTGATCATCCCGCCGGTTGGATATCTTAAGGCCGCAAGTGCTATTTGCAAAAAGAATAATGTTGTTCTTATACTGGATGAAATTCAAACAGGACTGGGCCGCACGGGAAAGATGCTGGCCGAGGAACATGATGGCATAGAAGCTGATTTAACCTTAATAGGCAAAGCACTGTCAGGCGGCTTTTATCCTGTTTCAGCTGTATTGTCCAACAGCGAAGTATTGGGCGTACTG
>JAUWMJ010000320.1 GCA_030613225.1 Desulfobacterales bacterium | reverse complement strand
TAACATTACATAAGGAGCAGTTCCTTGTTTAATACACCTGTTGACTGCCTTGCCAAATCCAATATTAAACAGGCTTTTTGTAAGATTTACATTGGGAAATGCAATTGTAATGCGATCCACACCGTTTTTTGAGTCATTGTCGTAAACAAAGACCCTGACAGGGATACCCCTTATCGAATCATAGACGGATTTAAGACATTTAAGAAGATAATCGGTACTTTTATAATTAACTATGACAATGTCTATCAATTTCAATCCTTTTTTAAAATGTAATTAATATCCTTTCTTTGAGCCTTTGTGGCTTAGTGGCTGAATTGTTTTAAAATTTCTTTAAGTTAAGAAAGACCTTACGGCATAAATAATGATTAGAAAAGCTAAAAAACAACTCTTTTAAAGAGATTTTTCGCTTTTCCTGAATCTTCTTTCTCAGTCTGTATATTTTCTTAAAATTCTTTATAAAGTCTTTCTTTGCCTTTAGAAAAACTGTAAAACGCTTTTGGAGCAATGCCTGAGAAAAGGTTAATAAATTATAAATGAAATGCAAGGGAAGGATTGCTATAATAAGAGGGAAGGGCATATTTTTAAAGAATGTGTATTCCACATTTCGGCGTGAATGATATAAAAGAAAATCGCTGTTTCGGCCCACAGTCCGGTTAACTTTATGATAAACAATTGCACCAGGAACATATAAGCATTTATAGCCGGCCAACCTGGCCCTGAAGCTTATATCCAGATCCTCCCCGACTGCAAAGAACCCTTCATCAAAAAAACCTATCTCATCTATCATGGAACGCCTATATAAAACAGCTCCGGCGCATGCCCCAAACACATACCTTTCTTTCCGGAATTTTGTGACAGGCATTCCCTCCCCAATTTTATAGCCGACTCCACATAAATCAAATCCATCCCCTGCCGTATCCATAACATCACGTGAATAATAATTCACAATACATGAAGCACAGGTACCGACATGAGAATGTTTTGTCATGGCCATGTATAACTCTTCAAGCCAATGTATATCCACCAGGGTATCATTATTCAATAATGCTATAAAATCACCGCTGGCATGTTGCAAACCAATATTATTACCCCGGCAAAAGCCTTCATTCTTATCCAGTCTTACGATCTTTACGACAGGGAAATTCTTCTCAACAAATTCAATTGATCCATCCACTGATCCATTATCCACCAGTATGGTTTCAAAACCTTTAAAAGTTTGTTTTGAAAGAGAATCCAAGCATTCTTCAAGATACTGCTTCCCATTCCAATTTACTATAATAAGAGAAACTTTAATATTTTTATAACGTTGTTCCACTTGAAGATTGCTTTCAAATACTGATTTTGAGAGGATTTCCTGGTAAGAACAAATTTACCGTGCATTTTCTCTGAGGTGGCTTGACATTGGGTGTCAAATGTACTAACATAAAATATTAATTCTGAACAAGGAGATCAATCATGACACCCACACAACCTGTTGCAAAAAGAATCATTAAATCGTCTCGACTTGGATTTCGTACAACCCCAGAACAGGAGGTCATCCTGCGCCGTGCGGCAGAGGTGTGCCACAAGTCACTGACAGAATTTATCATGGACAGTGCATATCGGGCCGCCGAAAACGCGCTGCTGGATCAGCGGATGTTCATGGTCTCCGGCAAGCGATATCAGGCCCTGCTGGATCTACTGGATCGTCCCGCTGAGGAAAACATGGGGTTGCGGGATTTGTTCTCCAGACCTGCACCTTGGGATGAGCAATGTCCCTGATTCCCCCCGAAGCGCTGAATACTGGGCATTGTGTTTCACCCTTCGACTGCGGCAAGCCGGTCCTGAATGACTGGTTGGTTCGTCATGCTCGCCAGGCACAGGCCAGCGGCTCAGCCAAAACATTTGTAGTGGTTGATAGGGACCGAATTGTTGGATACTTCAGCTTGGCCGTGGGACAGGTGGATACGCTGGAAGCTCCGGAGCGCATCCGTAAGGGTATGGGGCAGTATCCTATTCCTGTTGTTCTACTCGCGCGGCTTGCCGTTTCTCTACACCATCAGGGATATGGTATTGGCAGAGGTCTCCTTCAGGACGCTATTCGCCGCACTTTCGTGATGGCTGAACATGCGGGCATACGAGCCTTGCTTGCGCATCCGATCGATGAGGATGCAGCTCGATTCTATCTTCGTTTTGGTTTTGTTGCCTCACCGCTTTGTGAACGACAACTTCTTCTTTTGTTAAAAGATGCACGTCGCCTACTCCTTACATTTAACAAATAAAACAATGGACGTTCCAGAGGTCTCCTTGGTTAAT
The DNA here is from genome assembly GCA_030613225.1 of Desulfobacterales bacterium. The sequence continues at coordinate 1,972 of JAUWMJ010000320.1, read as the reverse complement.
CTCGCAAACTATAAATTTAAAGGGACCCCCTATGTTTCGTACTTTGGGAAAAGTTAAACTGTATGAACCCATTTTGCACGCTTTGATGAGAGTATGACAAGATGATTTTTAAATTGCTCTGAAGAATGGAGGCGTAAAAATGGTAAAAGAAGGTTTATAGCGTTTTGGGACGTTGCAGGATTGACCTTCAACCGAATTACACCTGGGTGCTTGCTAAGAGGGAGGACTACCCAATCACCAAAATGTTCGTCAAGAGTAACAAGAATTCGATTTCCAGTAATTGCTTTCTGTAATATTTCATAGTCATCTGCTCTGGCTTGGCCGACTTCAGACGCACGAATAACATCATGGCCTTCACCACGCAATGCCTGAGCTACATCCAGTCGCAACATTTGATCCAGATAAAGCTTAAGAAGCTCAGGCATATGCTGCTCTGACCTCTGCGTGATCAATAGATGCCTTGGCATAAAGCAAGGTTGCCTGGATATCTTCTTTCTTCAATTCCGGATAGCCGACAAGCAAAGTGTCCCAAGACTCACCATCTGCTATCTGTTCTAAAATAACAGAGATAGGAATCCGTGTCCCTTTGATCACAGGCTTTCCATTGCAAACTCTTGGGTTAAGCTCAATTCGGTCCATTATAATCATCACAAGTCCTCCTGAAAAATTTCCCTTATAATACCTTATCTATGACATTGATGTCAATTAATTCGTGTTCCATTCATGACATTCGTGGGTCACAGCTCCTAAATCAGTGTAACCTAACCACTTGTGCCCCAAACCGTCTCAGCTTGTTACTGGCGAGAGTTGCTGCCTAACGCAAACCTGATTGCCGTAGCCGCTGCGAAGGCTGGAATTGGGCAAGATAAGCGCAGACTTCGAAAAGAGGCATTTTTTCAAAGGAATCGTAAAGCGGGTATGAGACAAAAAAATAATTTGTAAACAACGTCCCGAAAATCTTAATAAACCGGTATGAAAAAGAATAACGAAACTAATATAACAATGGACGTCCCGGAGGTTTCCCCTCTATCCTCTTCACTTGTTAATAAAATAGCCACCGGTCTTAGGAGCGCCCTTAAAAATAATCTTGTTTTGGTCCCGTAGTTTTTTAATCCACCGTTCAATGGTCTTTGCAGGTACATGAAGCTGTTCGGAAAGCTCTGGCATTTTCAAGCCGGGTTTATTTCTAATGCAACCAAGCAAGTTGTTTACTCCCTCACTTACTCCCTCACCTACTCCCTCACTAATCGACACGAGGGTACTGAAAGTCACCAGGATACCACCGCCAGCCTCCTCTACATCAAAGCTAACCTCAGGGTATGCTTCAATCTCTTTACGAATGCGGATAAATCCACTGCCATATTTTTCGATATTTTTTGTCAGATAAAACGCTTCAGCGATTAACTTGTTACGAATATGCGACTGATAGGAATCAGTTTTGATTTCTTCGATGGTGAGACCACCATAGAGTTTCCCCGGGCTAAAAATATAGAATCGGGTAAACCTTTACCCAGCCTCAAAAGTGTAATCAGATATGCTGCGGCTGTAAACAGCAGAATAGATCTAAAACTTGTACAAGCTAATAAATCCCAGCATTTGCTTTTATTTCAGCATTATCTTTTATCTCACATGGGTCAAACGTAGACTTGACCCCATTTCCTTGATCGTTTAATTCACAACGCACATAAAATAAATTTAAAAGGAGAATCAATGAGGAAAATACGATCTCCCTTGACTAACAAAAATAAATCTGGGAAATAGAAAAAAGCCAGCGTCGCTTCGCTCCGATTAGGTGGCCGATTTACTCTGGAATCGGTGGCCGGAATGCTCCGGAACAAGTGGCCGATTTAAGCGGAATATCCAATCAATGCACATCAACTACTTCGGCGATTGTATTTTATTTACAGGCTGGTGTATTTTGACGGCAACTTTGTGGACACTTGTATTTCCAATTCTTATGGCATCCATGTTC
>JAUWMJ010000219.1 GCA_030613225.1 Desulfobacterales bacterium | reverse complement strand
CATCCATACTCTTTGAAAATCGAGTGCAATTTTTACAACGAGTCTTAAATTGGAGGTTACGAGAACATATGCTGCATCTCTATCGTCATGCTCCTGAACACGAATGCCGTATTCTTTTTCCTGCTCACGTGTAAGGAGCTTGTAGTTGCTTATCTCCGCAAGATAGCGCTGAAGGGGGTCATATTTTACTAGAGCTTTATCAGCTTTTTTAGAAAATTGATTTGAAGCTTTCTTCTTTTTAGGAGAGGAAGAATCTTTTTCTAAAGCGTTTGCAGCAATTTTTTTCTGTCTTACGATTTTTTTACTCATAGCAGCTTATACGTTTATTATAGACATCGGTGAAAAAATATGATAATTCGTTAAAAATAGATATACACGTTCACGCCCATTTGGAACAAAAAAGTGGAATAATTTCCGTTCTGTAAGCGTTCACAGGTGCTGCAGCTGTGGGTGGTCAGGGCGATCAGCTATAGTCTGCTATGCTGGTTACCCTGAGCGCGCGCAGATGCGGTGCCTGTGAACGCTTACAAATGCGCCTGTAGCTCAGTTGGATAGAGCAACGGACTTCTAATCCGTAGGCCGCAGGTTCGAATCCTGCCAGGCGCACCAAAATAGAATGATATAATACCTGACAGGCAACTGCCAACTTCTTTTTTGTTTTCTGGCAGGATTCGAACCAAGTCGGCAGGTTGAGCCGAAGGCGAAATCCCGCCGCAAAGCGGCGGGGTTCGAATCCTGCCCCCGCAAAGCGGGATTTCACGTCTGATTTCAAGAATATTAAAGTGTTCAACAGGCGTACCAGAAAAGTAATGAAACCTGGTCTGTAAAACCTGGTCTGTAAAGGCCATACTTTCACTGTTTTTTATCAAATATATTATCAATAGCACATAAAACAAGAAAGGGTAAACCGATAATAAATTCAAAGATAAACCCTGAAATAATTAAAATGTAAATTGATGGCAGTTTTAGAACATAAAAAATAATTTTTTTACACATTTTAACATCTTTATATTAAAAAAAAACATTTTTAACAAGAGACAGTTTTTATGAATTCGTAAAAATTCGAATTCATAAGGTTTTAAGAGTTAAGTTTTATGTTTTATGTTAATGATATTATATGTTTTAACAAATACTTAAAACTTAAATCCTAAAACTTAAAAAGTTTCATAAAAAGTGGTTTTTTACTTTTTACGAGACCGTCAATATTGAATAATAGAAACATATTAAACACTGATTATTTTAAGGATATTTTATGAAACGGGCATTAATCACCGGAATTACAGGTCAGGACGGAGCATACCTGGCGGAATTTTTACTGGGCAAGGGTTATGAAGTGCATGGAATAAAACGCAGAGCATCTTCATTTAACACAGGTCGTGTTGATCATCTTTATAAAGATCCCCACGAAAAGGATGTTCGCTTTTTCATGCATTATGGCGATCTGACTGATGCTACAAATCTGATTCGTATTATCCAGGAAATTCAGCCTAAAGAGATCTACAATCTTGCGGCTCAGAGTCATGTCATGGTTTCTTTTGAAACTCCGGAATATACAGCCAATGCTGATGCCCTTGGCACATTACGTCTTCTTGAAGCCATAAGAATCCTGAAGCTTGAGGAAAAGACCCGTTTTTACCAGGCGTCAACCTCAGAACTATTCGGCAAGGTCAGGGAAGTTCCGCAAAATGAGAACACTCCTTTTTATCCAAGGTCTCCCTATGGTGTTGCAAAACTTTATTCTTACTGGATTACCATTAACTACCGCGAGGCATACGGTATGTACGCATGCAACGGGATTTTGTTTAATCACGAATCACCAATCCGCGGAGAAACATTTGTTACAAGGAAAATTACAAGGGCAATGGCGCGAATAAAGCTGGATTTGCAAGAGTGTCTTTATATAGGAAATCTGGATGCGAAGCGTGACTGGGGTCATGCCGCTGATTATGTGGAAATGCAGTGGCTTATGCTTCAGCAGGAAGAGCCGGACGATTTTGTTATAGCCACCGGCAAGCAGCATTCCGTCAAGGAAGTTATTGAAACCGCAGCTGTGCAGCTTGGTATTTCCATTCGCTGGGAAGGCAAAGGGGTTGAAGAAAAAGGAGTAAATGAGGAAAACAATAAAATTATAGTTGCTGTCGATCCCGGCTATTTTCGTCCAACAGAAGTAGATAATCTTCTTGGTGATGCAAGCAAAGCCAAAGAAAAACTGGGCTGGGAGCCTCGCATAAGCTTTCACCAGCTTATTTCGGAAATGGTGATCGAGGACATGAAAGAGGCACAAAAGGATAATCTGTGCAGGCAGGAAGGGTATAAGACATATGATCATTTTGAATAAAGGACTTGATAGATGAGGACTGAGGATTCCATATTCCTTGCAGGACATAATGGTATGGTTGGTTCCGCCATTTTCCGACGTCTTCGGTCTGACGGGTATGACAATATTATAATGCGAACCCACAGCGAGCTTGATTTAAGTGACCAGAAAGCTGTCCGGGAATTCTTTAATAATGAAATGATCGATTATGTTATAATTGCAGCAGCAAAAGTAGGCGGCATTCACTCTAACAATACTTATCCTGCTGAATTTATATACAATAATTTAATGATCGAAGCAAATATAATTCATGAGGCCTGGCAGTCAGGGATTGAGAGGCTTCTTTTCCTGGGAAGTTCGTGTATTTACCCGAAACATGCCATGCAGCCGATGAAAGAGGAAGCTTTGCTTTCAGGGCAGCTTGAGCCGACTAATGAAGCTTACGCTATTGCGAAAATTGCCGGCATCAAGCTTTGTGAATTTTACAATCGCCAGTATGGTACAAAGTACCGGTCTGTTATGCCGACAAACCTGTATGGGTCGAATGACAATTTCGATCTAAAGAATTCTCATGTTCTCCCTGCTTTGATTCGCAAATTCCACCTGGCAAAGCTTGCAGAGCAGGGCGACTGGGAAGGTATTAACAGGGACGAATTAAAATATGGTACTATTCCCGAAGATATAAAAGGGAGCTTAACTTCTATTTCAAAACAAAACAGAAAATCTCCTTTACAGGCGCCTTCCGGAATAATGCTATGGGGGAGCGGACTACCGAAGCGAGAATTTCTTTATGTGGATGACATGGCAGCAGCCTGTCTTTTATTAATGAATTTAAGTGATGAGCACTATGATGCTTTGAGGTCAACCGGTTTTTCAGCTTCTGCTACAAAACCGGACACAACGGCTTCTGAGGCAGGCGTGGTCGGAAGTAACGATTGGACGATGGTTTCTCACATAAATATCGGGACAGGAAGTGATGTGACGATTCAAGAACTTGCTGAAATAACAAGGGAAGTGGTTGGTTATAAAGGAGATGTGATTTGGGATCGGTCTAAACCGGACGGTATGCCGCGAAAGTTGTTGGATATTTCAAGATTAAAGAGCCTTGGCTGGAAGCCTGAAATTCAGCTAAGAGAAGGTATAAAACATACATACGCTTCGTACATTGAGCGGGGCGGAAGGAGGTAAGGGTTCGCGTAAAAATAAGTTCGCAATTTCAGGTGTTGAGGCGCCCGGCTGACAAGGCGCGAAAAAGCATGAATATCATGCATATTCCGAAGTTTTGCAACGCAGTCAGGCGGGATGCATCGACGTCTAAAGTCAGAAGGGATGCATCGACGTCTAAAGTCAGAAGGGATGCATCGGCGCGGAAAATGTGAAATTATTTTCGGAGTCTACGCTTACCTGCGCGAACCCTAAGACATGGCAGGGCTAAAAAAGGTAAAATCAGCTTTATTATGCATCGGGATTGTTATATATTTAATATTTTTTATCATCGGGTGTTCTGCTTTGCCAAGTGAAAAAAGCAGTTTGGAATCTCATGAAGCAAGCCTGCGGAAAGATAAAACAGGTCCTTTATATTATGATTTTGAAGATGTTCTTATTCCAAGGGAACTGAAAGTTGACAGGAAATCATCATTTATATACACCACTTCCGGTTTTTCTGCAGGAGTTTTAGTGTTAAAGGGGAGAGTTGAACTTGGATCTTTAATCTCTTTTTTTGAAAAGAATATGGCAAAAGACAACTGGCGACTGATCAGCTCATTTAAATCGTCTCGCACCATAATGCTTTTCCAGAAACAAAACAGGTGGTGTGTGATAAACATTACTGAAAGCATAAGTACACGAATTGAGATATGGGTCGCACCAACCATGAATGAACCAGTGGCCGGATAAATAGCTTATAGCTCATAGCTCATAGCTGATAGCTGATAGTCCCGCTGCAAGCGGGATTAAATGATGAAAAATCCTTTTTTCCTATGAGCTGAGAGCTATGAGCTATCAGCTATCTATGAGCTATCAGCTATCTATGTGCTATTAACGCATTGCTTTTGTCCAAAAAAATTGCGTATTTTTTAACAAAATGTCGAAATATGAGATTATGACAACTGTGGTAAAAAATAAAAATATTGTACTTGGTGTATGCGGTGGTATTGCAGCATACAAAAGCGTTGAGCTTTTAAGACTTCTTAAAAAGCAGGGGGCAAATGTCAGGGTAATCATGACTGAAAACGCAGGGGCATTTGTCGGGCCACTTACTTTTGAAGCGTTATCAGGAGAGCCGGTCTGTTCAAGTCTTTTCGAAAAAAGCTTCGATGCATCCATAAAGCATATTGATTGGGCTGAAGCATCAGATATTGTTATTATTGCCCCTGCAACGGCAAATATTATTGGAAAGCTTGCACACGGTATTGCTGATGATGCTCTGAGCACTTTCATGCTTGCCGTTACCTGTCCTGTTGCGGTTTGTCCTTCCATGAACACGCATATGTATGAAAACAGGGCTGTAAAAAGAAACCTCGAAACTTTACGAAATGATGGGTACTTTGTAATTGAACCCGGGACAGGTGAACTTGCATGCGGTATAACAGGACCGGGTCGCCTTCCCGAGCCGGAATATATTGTTGACAGGCTTTTAAAAATGCTAACAATAAAGGATATGAAGGACAAAAAAGTGCTTGTAACCGCAGGCCCAACCTGGGAATTTATCGACCCTGTCAGGTTCATCACCAATCCTTCATCAGGCAAAATGGGTTATGCTCTTGCAAGGGCTGCTGAGTACAGGGGAGGGGATGTCATTTTAATTAGCGGTCCTGTGAATATTCCTGATCCGCTCAATGTAAATGTTGTGAGGATAAAAACAGCACAGGAGATGGCACAAGCCGTGTTCGAACATATGGAAGATTGCAATATCATAATAAAAGCGGCGGCCGTATCGGATTACCGTCCTAAAGAGAAAGAAAAACATAAGATAAAAAAAGATAATGATGAAATGATCATTGATCTTATAAAAAACCAGGATATTCTGAAAGAACTTGGCAAAAGAAAGAAAGACCAGGTACTTGTCGGTTTTGCTGCAGAAACCAGGGATCTTGAAAAAAACGCAGGAAAGAAGCTTAAAGAAAAAAATCTCGATATAATTGCAGGTAACCTTGTCGGGGATCCATCTTCAGGTTTCGGGACAGATACCAACAAGGTAACGCTGTTTTTTAAGGACGGCAAAAAGGAATCGATACCGGAAATGGGAAAAGATGAAGTTGCACACCTGCTTTTAGATCGCATAGTTGAACGCATGGGATGATAAGCCGATGAGCTAAGGAAGATTTATTTTAAAACAACGTTTTGTGTAGTCAGAGATAATTTGCTTTGCCTGAGCAAATAAGAGTGCCTAAAGTGAGCTAAAGTGACTAAAGTGTCTAAAGTTAAGGAATTCTTTCTATTTTATTTTTATAAAAAGATTGAGCAAAGCGACACCACAACTTTAGTTCACTTTAGACACTTTAGTCACTTTAAACATAGTATATCCGACACCCTCTTCGAGGGGTAAATCAATGCCACCTCCTGAGGGTGTGGATTCTTTAGTTATGGAAAGAAAACAGACAATCAATGATATTGT
>JAUWMJ010000260.1 GCA_030613225.1 Desulfobacterales bacterium | reverse complement strand
GCTGTATATATCTTCATCTTTATTAAAGGATATGGTTACTTCAATTTGTCTTAAATCCTTTGCAATTTCTCCAAGGGCTTCGGATTCAACATCCTTGACTAAAAGACGCCATGAGAAGTTCGGAAATTCTTTTCCGAAATCTCCGGAATCATCCCTTAAATCATCTATCTTTTTGATTTCCGTTTCTGCCATAATCTTTTGTGCCAGCATGGGTGCGGTTGTATAAAATCTTGAAGCAGCATCGAGGCTGATTGTCTGAGCGTGCATTCTATAAACACTTACAAGGACAATTGCGATTATGGAGACTGCCACCATGACTTCAAGGAATGTAAATCCGGCGACGGATCCGTATCTTTTTGTGCAAAAATTTTTTATAAAAATATTCACTTTGTGACCGTCAGTCTTCAAACCCTACATATTTCTCATACATTTTCACCTTTGGAAGAAAAGGCTCAATAAGAAACGACATCTTTCCATCATCATCTTGAATATGAATTAAAGCCTTGTCCGAGTAACCTTTGCTGTAAAAACAGATGTCTGCCTGGCCGAAGGATATTATTCCTTTTTCCGGATACTCAACATTTTGCACCTTTAAATCCCCCGGAATTTCGTACCCTTTTTCCTGTGCGCTTTGAAGATCTTCTTCCGACATGGCGCCATTTGAAGTCCAAAGCCTGTTTGTGTCCATGTTAACGTGAAGAATGTAAAGCTTTTGGCTGCGAGCGGAATGCTCTTTAAGTATCCGCACTTTCCCGATAATCCAGCGCGCAGTGCTCCTTTTGCTGTCAGTCATGATTGTGTTTTGAAACCGCGGCATAGAGAAAAAAAGCATAATGCTGATAAGGGATATGACAACCATAAGTTCAATTAAGGTGAAACCTCTGTTTTGTTCGGATTGTATCATTCGTAACCGTTCACAGGTTCAGAGTTCATAGGTTCAGGGTTGCCTTTTTGTTGATGTAGCTCATAGGACAGCAAGTACTTTATGAAACCACGAATAGTGGCGCGGGTACGTCCGGCATGATCATAAACATCATGAAACTCAGCTTTCGTTATGTATTGTTGATCCATTGCCATGTAAAGCTCACTTTGTACTTCAGTACAAGACCGTTTTGCGTACCGAAGAAAACGAACAAATTCGTTGTTTGTCTCTGAATCGAATCCTTCCGCTATATTGTGCATGGATGAACCTGCTGCATCCTGAATTTGTCTTCTCAAACCGAAGTCATGAGAAAATCTGGCCTTTTTTATCAGTCCATAGACCTTGCGAGTTAACTCTCTTGCCAACTGCCATGCTTCAATATCCTCAAATCGTACTATCTTCATGCCTTTTCCAGTTAGAGATTATGAATTTTTGCTGGAATTCAGATTTGTGTTGAAAACCGACAACCTCTGAACCTTGAACCTTTGAACCCTTGAACGGTTACTATTTAGAATACCCTTTCAGGTATTTTAAAAATTCCGAGTCTGTTGAAAGAATAAGAGAAGTTTTATCATCCAGAGCTTCATTGTAAATCTCAAGTGTCCTGGTGAATGAATAGAATTCAGGATCCATACCATAGGCTTTGGCATAGATCTTTGTCGCCTCGGCGTCGGCCTTACCCTTAAGCTTTTGGGCAACTTTGTATGCTTCCGAGGTTATCTTTTTTAAATCCCTTTCTTTTTCACCAATAATCTTACGGGCTTCGCCTCTACCTTCAGAACGAAACTTTTCAGCAATCTGGTTTCTCTCTGCAATCATCCGGTCATAAACCGACTTTCTCACACTCTCAACGTAATTAATCCGCTTTATCTTAACATCAACCAGCTCAATGCCGAACTGGGCCAGCTTCGGCTGGGCCTGCTCCATTATCCCCTTTGTTATCTTTTCCCTGCCGAAGGTAATAGCATACGTTTCCCTTTTGTCTTTATCCTTATCTTCAAGGCCGATCTCATCTACGCCCAGCTCCCGGTTGCTTGTACGAACCGCCTCGATGAGTCTATAGGAAGTAATATAATTTCGCACAGCAGGATCGATTATATCGTTTAGCTTTCCTATAGCGTTAAACCTGTTGTTTACTGTCTGGAAAAACAGTACAGGATCAACTATTTTCCACCTGGCAAAGGTGTCCACCCATATAAAGGTTTTATCGAGTGTCGGTATCTGGCCAGGATCACCGTCCCATTCCAGAAGATTTTTATTAAAAATATTGGCGTTCTGGATAAAGGGGATTTTGAATCTAAGGCCCGGGGTCTTCTTTGATTCCCCAGTGATTCTTCCGAACTGGGTTATAACCACCTGCTCAGTCTCATCAACAACATACGCCGAATTATAGACAAGAATAACTGCAATTACTAAAATTATGACAATAACACCTTTTGATTTCATTTTATTATGCCCTTTTGTTCTCCAAGATTAAGTAGAGGAAGAATATTTTTCTGATCAGAATCTATAATATATTTTGGACCGAGCTTTGGAAAAAGATCCCTTAAGGTCTCAAGATATAGCCGCCTTTTGGTAATATCTTTTGCTTTGGCATATTCTTTATATACTGCAACAAACCTTGCCACATCACCCTGAGCCCTGTTGACTCTATCCACGGCATATCCTTCAGCGCCTTTGATTGTTCTTTCCGCCTCTCCCCTGGCAGCAGGAATTTCCTTGTTATATTCCTCTTTTGCCTGGTAAATCATCTGCTCCTTTTCCTGTGTAGCCTGGTTTACCTCATTAAATGACGGCTGCACAGGACCCGGAACATTTGTCCTTTTCATTTCTATGGTAACAATATGAATGCCGGTTTCCGCATGATCCAGCTCTTTTTGCAGATTTTCCCTGGCCGCAACGGCAATTTCATCCCGCTTACTGATAATATCATTAATGCTTCTGTCACCCACCACAAGCCTCATGGAAGATTCAGACATATCTATAAGGATTTTCCTGATGTCCCGAACTTTAAAAAGATAATTAAACGGATTTTTTACCCGGTACTGTACAATCCACGGAACAAGACCGACATTCAAATCTCCGGTGAGCATAAGCGCTACGTTTACACTTTCACTTCCGCCTGAAAAACGAGACCTTACATCTCTTGCACCGGAGGTAAAACCGAACTCTTCCGTCTGGACTTTTTTTACATTGACCTTTGTTACCTTTTCTATTCCTACAGGCAGCTTAAAGTTAAGGCCCGGCTGGGTGGTACGTATATACCGCCCGAATCGCTGGACAACTCCCACCTCATCTTGTTTAACCGTGTAAAATGTTGAAGTAGCGAAAAATAAAATAATAATGATTATTATTATTATCGGTCCGCCAGGCAGTTTGAAACTTTTTAATTTTTTTAAAATTTCATCCATTTGGGGTGGAACACCGCCCCCTCCTGGCTGCCTCTGCTGCTCTTTTAGTTTTTCCCAATCCCACGCCATAGTATTTTACCTTAAGTTTTTATATTATACACAAAAATACCCCGTCTTTTTCGGAGCGTTTCAACCTATAACCTTTTCTAAAAATTTATTAATAATTTACTCAATCATCCAAGTCAAGTAAAAAGCAACTTATCGAACTTTTTCACTCTTTGGCATGTCTCAAGCAAAAACGCTAACACCCTAACACGCTAAGTTTTTATCATATTACTTGCAATAATTATTAAAAATGCTGTATGGATTGATAAAACTTGATGAATTCGACTTTTTACTAATTAATCATTATTCACCTATGAAGAAAAAAAGAAAAAAATTAAAAGAATCTGTTCATATAAGCTCTGTTCTTGATAATATATTAAGCACTTATCGTCATGAATCAGACTTAGGACTTTCCCGTATCTGGAGCTTTTGGAATGATGCTGTAGGAAAAACCATTGCGGAAAACGCCCAACCTGCGGCGTTTAAAGGAAAGGTCCTGCTTGTGCATGTTACCAGTTCAACATGGATTCATGAGCTTCGTTTTCTTGAAAAGGGCATTATTAATAACATTAACTCGGTTTCCGGGGAAAATCTGGTTGAAGAAATAAAGTTTAAAATAGGAACACTATATGATTGAAGATTGTCGATTGAAGATTGACTATTTAAGGTCCGCCTCCGGCGGATCAATTTTAAAAAAATTGACAGAGCGAAGCGACATCCACAAATATTCAATCTTCAATAATCAATAGTCAATTAGGTTCCGGTTTGTCCTGTTTAGGAGCTATGAAATCTAAAACTCCAGATACATTTTTAAATGGTCGTATCAAGGTTAAACAGGATCGCTCCGGCTACCGTTTTTCCATCGATTCGATTTTGCTGGCCTGTCATGCCGGACCCCGCCCTGGAGATAAGGTGCTTGACCTGGGAACAGGTTGCGGCATTATTCCCCTTATACTGGCCTATCGAGAGCCGAATCTGAAAATTTTCGGAATCGAAGTGCAAAAAGAACTTGCCGACATTGCCGGCTCCAATGTCGAAGAAAATCACATGGGCGACATCATAACCATTCTTTGCAAAGATATGAAAGAACTGAAAAATGATATGATTTCAGGCCCTGTAGATCTGATTGTAAGCAATCCGCCATACAGGAAAGCAGAATCCGGAAGAATAAATCCTGATATGCAACGCGCAGTGGCAAGACATGAAATCAAGGTCTCTCTTAATGATATTACAGCCACAGTTCGCCGTGTTCTGCGAACCGCCGGAAGGTTCGTTACCATTTACTCAGCCGAACGTATAACCGACCTGCTGACTCACCTGCGATCTGCCGGCATTGAACCGAAATTTCTTCGCATGATTCACTCGGGCGTTAAAACAGAAGCCAAACTGGTCCTGGTGGAAGGAAAAAAAGGTGGGCGTCCGGGCGTAAAGATTGGCCCGCCGCTTATAATCTACGATAAAAATGGCGCCTATACACAAGAAGTAGAAAAAATGTTTTCGCCTTAATCCAGTATCAATTATCGAATTTATTAAGCACCTGTCTTACAATAACCTTAGATAAGATAATCTGTGCATCAAATCATAAATATAGTGTCACGGCGATATATTCTGATAACTGAAAAAGATATCGTCTGAAGAAAAAACCCTTAACCCCCTCCTTATTAAAAGGATTCATTCTGATTTTATTTTTTCAAATGCGTTTACCTTGAGAAGGTTTCATAAGATTATTGACATGCTTTAATAAAAAATTATATTGAAAGCATCTTTATAAAATGTTTAATACGCCGGAGAGGTTGCCGAGTGGCTGAAGGCCCCGCTCTCGAAAAGCGGTATTCCGTTAGAAACGGGATCGTGGGTTCGAATCCCACCCTCTCC
>JAUWMJ010000344.1 GCA_030613225.1 Desulfobacterales bacterium | reverse complement strand
AAGTAGGTTTTTATCATTTCTCTTGCAACAGGAGCAGCAGTTCCGGAACCGTGCTCTCCATGTTCCACAATCACAGCAACAGCTATCTCAGGGTTTTCGGAAGGCGCATACGCTACAAACCATGCATGGGGTTTTAAATGATCCGGCAGTTCCTTTTCAGACTCATCTTCGCCCTCTTTCCTTCCGACCACCTGACCTGTGCCTGTTTTTCCACTAACATCAACACCATGAATTCGTGCACCCCTGGCGGTTCCCTTTTCGTAATTAACAACTTCCCACAAACCCTGTTTAACCAGCTCCAGGGTTTTACTGCTAACCGGCAGCCTGCCAATCTTTTGCGGTTTAGTCTCCCTTATTATTTTGCCCTCTGCCGTCTCTATGTGTTTTAATATCTCCGGCCTGTATCTTGTACCACCGTTTGCCACCGCTGAAATTAAAGTCACCATTTGCTGCGGCGTCACAAGGTTAAAGCTCTGACCAATGGCTATTGAAAGTGTTTCACCTTCCTGCCACTGGATGCCGAAACGACGCTTTTTCCATGCAGCCGTGGGTATCAACCCCTGCATTTCATGATCAAGATTTATCCCGGTTCCCGCTCCCAGCCCGCACTCCTTTGCATACCACGCAAGCCGATCGACTCCGACACGCTGTCCGACATTATAAAAAAAGACATCGCACGATTGGGCCAGCGCCTTTACTATGCTCATTGTGCCGTGCCCTGCTTTTTTCCAGCACCGATATTCTCTATTCTTGAATTTATAATATCCAGGACATGTAAAAGTTGTGTTTTCATCTATAATCCCTTCCTCTAATCCTGCAATTGCTGTAACAATTTTATAGGTTGATGCCGGTGCATATTCTCCCTGCACAACCCTGTTCGTCAACGGCTTTAGAGGATCTGATGTTAGAGATTCCCACTGGTCTTTGGACATTCCACATACAAAACTATTCTGGTCAAAGGAAGGATTGCTTACAAGGGCCAGAATCTGTCCGGTTGTGGGTTCCATCGCAACAGCAGCGCCAACAACACCTTCTAAGAGCGCTTCGGCTTTTTCCTGCACTGCCTGGTCAATAGTAAGATAGAAATTATATCCCGGATGCGAATCGACAGTTTTTAATACTTTAATAACCTGGCCTACAGCGTTAACTTCAACCTGGCGCCCCCCGCGTTTTCCTCTTAAAAATGACTCGTATGTCTTTTCAGCACCAAACTTTCCAATTAAATCGCCCTGCCTGCATCCTGGGAATTTACCACTACTCAACTCTCCTGGATTTATTTCGCCCAGATACCCTATTAAATGCGCAGCACTTTCCCTGTTAATATAGTGCCTTATGGGCCTTGCATTTACGACAATACCGGGAAGTTCATATTTGTGAACTTCAACCACAGCCATTGTATCACGCCCGATATCCTGTTTTAATAAAACCGGTTTGTATGGTGAAATATCTTTTTTAGACGCAATCTTCATCATGAGTTCATCTGCCGGAAATTTAATATACCTGGATAATTTTTTAATTGTTTCTTTAACCGGGCGAGCGTCTTTTAATATTATACTAACATCAAAGGATGGACGATTATCTACCAGCAGCTTGCCTCCACGGTCAAAAATCATTCCTCTTGAAGGGTCTATATTTTGCAGCCTTATACTGTTATTTTCAGAAAGCCTCCTGAATTCCTCCCCCTTGATTACCTGGAGGAAAAAAAGTCGCAGTAAAAGTATGGAAAAGGCAGCCAGAACACAAACTATAACCCCGATGATGCGTTGTTTATACCAGTTGCTGTCTGCGGTTTTCAGATATTTGCTCAAAGCATTACCTAATCTATCAAACTATTCTTTGAAACACCTTTTTTTTGTATAATATATTGATTTATAATTTTATTCCAGCCTCTATGACAGTAGTCAAATGACACAAGAAATAGCGACCCTGTGCATATCGCCCATAAAGACTGAACTGTAATACTTCGTACAACAGTTACGGAACACCGGAACCCTGAATCCAACATAAAAACTGTCCCTATAAATATCAAATTCTCTATCAAGACGCCCGAGACCACAATAAACGGCAGGCGAAAACTTCCCTCCAACCGTAATATTTTTGCAATCCCGCGCACACTCAAAAATAGCCAGAAATAAGCTGTTATATACAGCATGAAAGGTGTTGATGAAAGACCATCCATTACAAATCCAAGAAAAATGACAACAGGGAGGCTTTCGCGGACAGGCCGATACAGGCTGAGGTAGATAATAAATAGAGCCGGCAAATCATAAAAATTGTCAAACAAAGGAAGGTGTGGCATAATTGTTGTCTGAAGGATTATCAGACAAGAAGAAACGCCTAAATAAAAGCCGTATGTCATTGCTTGCTCACAAACTCATACTTTGGAGGATTCAATATAACCAGAACCTCTTCAAGCTTTTCAAAATCGATATAAGGAACAACTCTTACTTCCTGGAAAACCCCTGAGCTGCGCCTGACAACTTCTTTAACATCCCCGACAGGCAGTCCTTTTGGAAAAACACCATCAAGACCTGAAGCAACAATCTTATCCCCAACCCTGACATCATCCTTACGCAAGACATATTTAAAGAGACACTGCTTCGCCGTTGCCTCGCCTTTTATAATCCCACGCGCCCTTGTCCTTTGCACCAGGGCATCTACTGAACTGTTCCGGTCAATTATCAGCATAATCTTTGAATAACGTGATGAGACATTAACAACCTGCCCGGCAATACCTTGCCGGATAACAACAGGTAATCCTTTTTCAACACCATCTAAACTACCTTTGTCTATAATAATAGCTTTAAACCAAGAAGATGGATCTACGCTTATAACCTCGGCCGCTAAAATCTTACTGGTTGTCGTCTCCTTGAAATTAAGCAAATTTCTCAGGCGCTGATTTGAAAGTTCTACTTCATTATACTGACTGTTTTTTGCAACAGCCTGACTTAACTTTATTTTGAGATTATCATTTTCCTGCGCCGTTGAAACAAGGTAAAAGTAGTGATTCCATATACCTTTTGTAAAACGTATTGAATCAGTAACAGCCTCTTGTAAAGGAGCAACAAAAAAAATAGCTACTCGTCCGAAGCCGAATGAACGATAGCGGCTGCCGGAAATATATAGGATTATAATATTGACAACGATCAGAACAATCGCGCCAACAATCAACAGCATTTTCTTTGAAAACATTAAACTACAGACCTCGTAACTTACTCTTAAAATGAGTCAATTTATTGAACACTATCTGTATTTATTAGCGCAAAATTAAGGGATTCAAGAATTGAGGGATTGAGGGATTAAAGGATAATATCAATAAAAAATAGATAGAATTCCTTCAATTCCTAAATTCCTGAATCTCTTAATTCCTGAATTAGACCAGTGTCCAATTATTATGCAATACCTTATCATTTAAAGGTTTAGTATCATTTTTCAATAATAAATTACGAGGTCTGGAGGTATAAAAAAGAGTAAATGGGCGGACATCAGTTTCGTATTGAAGGTATCGGGGAAAATCTGTTTGAAAGTAGTACAAAGGCAAAACGGATCAATATTTCCGTGCGGCCTTTCAAAGGTGTCCGAGTTGCAGTCCCTTATAGGATTTCATTCGAAAAAGCCATGGAGTTTGCCGGTTCCAGGAGGGGCTGGATAAAAAAGAATCTGGAAAAAATGAAGCAAATGGAAAGGGATCATAAAATTCTTTCCATAAAATTCAAAGACATTGATCGACGTGA
>JAUWMJ010000052.1 GCA_030613225.1 Desulfobacterales bacterium | reverse complement strand
TTCATCTCTTCCGATCTTCTAACCTGATCTCCATAACAATATGACCCCAACCGCCACATTGCACACCAACATCAAAGCAACCTGCTCTCTTAAATAGCATCTCGTTAGGATCAACACCAGCATAGAAAAGCTCATTGGACGCAAAAATTAGCTTAGATACTGAACTCAAGGCGTAAATACAGATTCTTTTTGGACAGAGTTTGGTAATAAGGTTACCTGCCCCATCAAAATAGAATTTCTCACCAGCCTTGTGCTGGCTGTTGCAGCCTTGTGATTCAACCACTTCTACAACGATTGTTTTCTTCATCAATGCAGGTGCCTTGAAAAGCACATTCTCATTCCTCGGATTTTCTCTGAATTCCTTCATTTCTTCATCAGTGTAGCCAAGACGTTTTTGCATAAAGTTCCATGTAGTTTCATCGATCTTCATAATTTGTCTCCTTTTTAATTTTATTTGAAAAGCTGGAACTCTCTTGAATCCACCAGCTTCCTCACTATCTCCACAAAAGCCTCGGGCGCGGCATAGTCCGGATGGCTTCTAAAAAGAGTTGTTACACGCACAAGCTCATCAAGCTCCTGAAGTTGCTTCATGGCTTGACCGTTTTTCTTTGCATAGCAAGGATGATCGGCAAAGAGAAGGTTTTCAGGGTCGATCACACGTGCCTTCTCAATGTCGAAGGAGAGAATCTTTTCACAATGGCAGGGGTTTTTCGGATTGACCAGACTGCATTTCGTTGACATAAAATCAGAGATCTGCTTCCGTCCGCGTGAAAGGCGTTGTCGAAAGGACTCCGGCGTAATGTCCAGTATTTCACCGCCTTCTATGCCCGTTGTCTGGAAGACCACGCCTAAGATAAAGGCCATTCGGATCTCCCTGCTCAGACAGAGAAGCAATGCCTGCATACATGCGAGTTTCATTTCTTCAAGAAGCAGACCGTTTTCCGCTTCATTAAACGATTGGTGCCCGCAATAGGATAGCCCTTTCTCAATCCTCCTTTCGCATTTATCAAATGTGGAATTCCACTCTTCAGCCCGGCGTTTTCGAGTGGTTAGCAGATGATTCGACGCAATCCTGTATGCCCATGTTTTAAAGCCGCTCTCCCCCCTGAACCCGTCAAGATGCGTAATGATCTTTATCAATATCTCTTGTGTAGCGTCTTCTGCATCGGCTGGATGATAGAGCATACGAAGGGCAAGTCCATAAATCCTGTCCTGAATTCGTCTCACAAGTTCTTCAAGTGCGTCCCTGTCGCCCTCTTTGGCTTGCTCCACCAAATTCTCCAAAGCACGCTCGACGGCCTGAGGCTTCTTTTTCATTTCTTTCTCCTTTACCCCTTTAGACTCTTTTCAAGGCCCATCTGTGACAAAAAAAGATGGGGTGCGTATTCAGTATCTCCAAGATAACATTGCCTCCCATTTTTTCGGTCCTCTCGGCAAGCAAGCTTTTAAAATTCATTGGCTTTTCCTTAAAAGGGTTAAACTTTTTTAAGGGCAGGCTGTTCAGTTATCCCTTTGCTAAAAAGTATCACATAAAGAATGAATACAAAGCCAATTATCGTACAGGCGGCAAAAGGCCAGTAGTATGTGCCTAAGGGGGCGAGCAGAATGACTGTTATCCAGTGGATAGTAATGATGGTTTTGGAATGAAGCTGAATAGGAAAATCATCCTTTCTGCATATAACAGCAAGGCCGCTTAAATTCCATCCATATAATGCAGCAAAAGAGTGCATGCGCATGAGCAGCTTTGAATTTTCCTGGGTGTGTGCCGGGGAGTACTCCAGTATTATGTAAATAATTCCGGTAATCGCCGTGTACCACAGGAAAAACATCCCGGAAGTTAAAAAACTCTTCTGCTGAACCCGAACTCCCAATTTAGCATATAGAAAGTATATTAGTACAACGGAAAGAAAAAGAATGGTCGTGACAATCAACTGGGGGACAAACTTCTCATAAAGAATAAAGACAAAAAAGATAATAACACCAAGGTTTACGATCCAGAAACCAACATTTTTCAGGCATAGAATAATCTTTGAAAAATCTCCTTTCATAAAGGAAAACATCACAGACATGGTAATCAAAGAAATAGGAAAGGAAAATCCAAGAAAGAAGGTATCCAGTTTTAGTTTTGGAAATGAGATAATTTTAAAATATTCGTTGTTGAGGATTACAAGGGCTGAAATCACAAGTCCCATGGAAAGGCAAAGAAGGGATGCCTGGTGGAATTTTTCTGAAACCGGCGCATCCGGCTTAAAAAAATTAACCGGAAACAGGGAAAACCTTCGAATCCTTACTGAATCAACAATAGCTGCAAGGAAAAAAGCAACGATTACTGCAGCCGGATAGAGTTTTGCAAAGGCAAGGATAGCATAGATAACGGCTAATATGAGAAAGAGACGTCCTTTTGTTGACATCACTTTCTGCGATTCACTGAAGTAAATCAATACAACACCACCGCTGCACAGGTTGAAAAGAAAAATATGCAGCCGCTCAAAATTATACAGGGCTGCTCCTGGAACAAAAAGATGCAGAAATCCGAATAACAATGCCGCCGACATTAATCCCATCAGAATGATTCGTAGACTTATACTCATATTGCATTCGCCAATTATTTTTCACCGCAGAGCAGCAGAGTATGCAAAGAAATTTAGTTTTTTCAAATTGTGTGAGAGGCGACAATTTGAAAGAAAAATGGCTCGCTCTCATCTTCAGAACTGCAACTGTCCTCTTTTCATGTATATCTCAAGACGCTCCACAAGTAACGAACATGTTAGGCAGAGCAGAAGATACAGGACCATGATGGTAATCCACACTTCAAAGGTTAAAAAAGTGGCAGACATAAGTTCCATGCCTTGAAAAGTGAGTTCTTGAATAGAGATTACCGAAACGATGGCAGAATCCTTTATTGTAGAGATAAACTGCCCTGCAAGGGGCGGCAGGACCCTCTGTATGGCCTGGGGAAAAATAACGTAACGCATCTGCTGCCATCTTGAAAATCCGAGGGCGGAAGATGCTTCCCACTGCCCTTTTTCAATGGATTGGATGCCTGCCCGGATGATTTCCGTTATATAGGCCCCTTCATAAACCGCCAAAGCAAGGACTCCTGACAGAAAAGCCGGCATGCGCGCAGGTGAAGCGAAAAGAAAAGAGAAAATGCTGCTTGAACTTTTTGCTGCTGATCTGACCAGATCATCTATTCCGATAAACGACATGACCTGATCACTTATAAAATAATAGAAGATAAATATCCAGACCAGTATGGGAATATTGCGTATGAGTTCTACATAGCTCCAGCTGATCAACCGGTTAAAAAGGCCTTGACTTACACGGAAAAGGCCCATAACTGTTCCGAACAGCATGGCCAGAAGCGTCGCCCAGACGCTTAGACGCAAGGTCATGAATACACCTTGCATAATGAGGCCCGGAATCCATCTCTCCTGGACAGTATCGTATCGAAAGAGATACTGGGGTATAACGCGCCAGTTCCACTTATAATCGACTTCTACATTGACCTTGTAAGCAAGCCAGACAAAGACCGAAGTCAAAGCTAATGATACCGCAATATCCAGGTTAGTTATTCTATTTCTTCGTTTTCCAGGCAATCTATTTAAATAACCGTTCACGGGTTCAAGGGCGGGTAAACCCTTGAACCTGTGAACGGTTTCCTATTTAATCATCTTTTCCCAGTCTTTAGTCATGAACCAGTAATTCTTACGTTCCTCAAGCCAGCCTTCAGACCCAACATAGCCAATCCAGTTGTTGAAGTAATTTAAAGTATCAAAATCTCCTTTCCTTACTGCAAAACCAATGGGTTCTTTTGTAAAGGTCTTATCAAGGGGGAGGAACATCTTTTCAGGATATTTTAATGCCTGAAAAGCAGGTGTCGGCGCTGAGCCGACTACTGCATGAACCCTGCCGTTAAGCAGTTCCTGATATGCCTGAGACTCATCGTCAAAAAGACGAAGTTGAGCTTTTGGCAAATATTTTTTAGATGCGGTTACAGCAGTTGAACCAAGCCTGGCGGCAATAACCACGTCAGATCGGTTAAAATCGTCAAGGCTATTGAATCCTGCGGCGACCTTTTTATGGGCCACCATCGACATGCCGGTGTAATCATAAGGAATACTAAAATTGACTTTCAGGTTACGGCTCGGAAGTATTCCCATGCCTCCTATAATAACATCAAATTTTCCGGTGGATAATGCCGGGATAATGCCGGACCATTTGGTGGGAACAAATTCAACCGTAACTCCCATATCCTGAGCCAGGCGGGTTGCCACATCAATCTCAAAGCCGATGAGCTTTCCGGTTTTGTCCTTCATCGCCCATGGTACAAAAGTCGACATGCCTACTCGAAGAATACCCCGCTTTTGGACTTGTTCGATAGTACTTTCTCTGACCTTTTCAAAGGAACCGGTATTATTTCCGCAAGCAGCAAAAACCAATGCTACTGCAGCTATAATCAGAGTATTGAGTATTAAAGAAAATGTTTTCATTGCAACCTCCTTTTCTAAGCGTTTATAGGTTCAAGGGTTCAAAGGTTCAGGGTTGCTTTTTTTGCCGATCTTGCTCACAGGACAGCAGGTACTTTATGAAACCACGGATGGTGCCGCGGGTACGTCCGGCATGATCATAAACATCATGAAACTCAGCTTTTATTGTATATTCAGACCTCGTAGGTTATAACGTATCATGGTGTAATATTTTGGACAAAAAGCTCCGTTTCCAGCCCAGGATTTGGGTTGAAAGGTTCACGGTTCAAAGGTTCAGAGGTTATCCGCCATCACATTAACCCAACGGAATCAATAGGTAAGGGAAAAGCGCGAAGCACTTAACCTTGAACCAGGAACCCTGAACCTTATAACCCAGACCGACCTGGTGTCCAATTATTTTGCGATTCCGTGGTATATCAAGGTCTCCGGTCATTTTAGTCTGGTGAATAACGAGGTCTGATATTATTGATCCGCTGCCATTTAAAGCTCACTCTGAACTTCAGATTTGTGTTGAGAACTGACAACTTCTGAACCCTGAACCTTTGAACCTGTGAACGGCTATGTTTGTTTACATTTCAATGGCGAAGCGCCTCTCCAAAATATTAACTCCTACAGATAGAGTCGCTGTGATAATAAGATAAATTGCAGCGATGGTAAACCATATTTCAAAAACCAGGTATGTCTCCGCAATAATCTCCTGGCCCTTCATGGTTAAATCATAAATTGCAATAGTGCTGACAAGGGCGGAATCTTTAACAAGCGATATAGCCTGTCCGGCAAGGGGAGGCAGCATCCGTCGGATTGCCTGGGGAAGGATGACATGCCGATAAGTGTGAAAATTATTCAGGCCAACGCTGTAAGCAGCCTCCCACTGTCCTTTATGGATTGAGACAATTCCAGCTCTAAATATTTCCGATGCATATGCTCCTTCAAAGAGGCTTAAGGTCAGTACTGCTGAAGTAAATCGACTTATACCAAATACGGGTGAAATTACGAAGTAAATAAAAAAGAGCTGCACAAGGAGGGGCGTATTCCTGATAAGTTCCAGATATCCACGAGCCAGTATCCGTGCTATAAAAGAATCCGATAATCTAAAAAGGGCCGTTGCCAGACCAAGTAGAGATGAAAGAAGCAGGCTTATAATGGTAATTTGAAATGTGACCTTTAAGCCATCAAGCAAAGGGCCGGTTACAAATCTGCCATCGGCAAAAGTGAAAAGATATCCTGGTATCCGGTACCATTGCCAGTTATAGCTAAGATTTCCAGAAGCCTTAACCATAAGCCATGTCAGCAACCCGACAGCGATAAGAAATTTAGCAACGTCTAAAATTAAAAGATTACGCTGATATGACTGAGCCGACTTGATAATTGACAACATGGAAACTATTTACCCACCTTGCACTCTCCGCATCTACATACCGGGCATAACGCCCCAACTATTTTTTTGTTTTCGTCTTCCATTGTCTTTTCCTTTTTTTATTGTCCCAATCGGGGAATGGGAGAAAAACCCTCATCTTCAGGCGAAGACTTTATAAATTATTAAAACATATCAAAATGTTTTGCAACTACTAAGGTTTAGGAGTTCACGGTTCAAGGTTAGTGATTTGACGAATCATTGACTTTTTGGCAGATGCAATCCATTTCGTCGCAATCAGAGCAGACATAAGAAACCGCTTTATCCTGAGTTTTTCTTCTCCCGTACAAGCCAATCCATAGAAGAATAAATATAACTGCTGTCGCAACTAAGGTTAATAAAAATTCAACCATTTTTCACCTCTGAATTGTCTTTAAAGATATTTAACTTTTACTTTCAAATTCCATGCCAAAGTCCGACAGGCACATCTGACAAACTGATTGTAAAGCATATTGTAAGCGTTCACGGAACGCTGAAATCAAAAATTGAAAATTTGGCCTTCATGCTTTTGTACTGTTGATGAACGCATCCAATTTGAGGCCGGGCTCTTCAACTTTTGTTTATTCATATTTTTACCACGGATTTGCACGGAAATTTCACAGATATTAAGAATTAGTGTCTCTCTGTGAAACTTCGTGGTATGCTTTATCTTTCAAATTAACATTGAGACGAAACTGTCTCATAACACATGAGCCAATTTCAAGACGTTTCAGTTCCATTCCCCTGTTTTTTTCTTTTTAATCGAAATACTGCTTGCAGGGTTGTTCTTACACAAAAGTTGATGGTCTCGTAAAAATTAAAAACACCACTTGCTGCAAGATGTTTTAAGTTTCTTTTAAAACAGATAACATCATTAACCTAAAACATGAAACTTAACACCTAAAACCTGATGAATTTGATTTTTTACGAATTCATCAAAATTATTATGGCATATTTATTGCTTTTGTTCATAATAAAGGCTCACAATAAAAGTTCATATTTTTGTTGATTATAGAAAAGGGGATTTAGATGACAAATAAAAAACCGAAACCGGTATTCATTCATTCATCTGAACTTGAAAAATTAAGCTATCCGCCCGACTGCCCATTTAGTACACAACGGGCCGGAAAAACACGCGATCTGCTGGTATCTTTAGGTCTTCTGAGAGGCAATGGCATAAAAGAGATCGCCCCGAAATCAGCGACAAGATCAGAGCTTGAGGCATTTCACTCGACAAGGTACCTGGATGAATTGCAACGGGCAGCTGAAGGTAAGCTCACTAAAGAAGGTTCTGATATGGGGTTTGGCACACTGGACTGTCCCGTTTTTAGTGACATGTATAAGTATGCATCCCTGGCCTGTGGAGCTACGTTGACCGGTGCTGAACTGATATTATCCGGTGAAGCTGATATTGCATTTAATCCCTCAGGGGGTTTTCATCATGCAAAAGCAGAGAAGGCCTCGGGCTTTTGCTGTCTTAATGACGTGGTGCTTGGATGCCTGCGGTTGACGGAAAGGGGAAAAAGGGTCTTGTATCTTGATGTCGATGCACACCACTGCGATGGTGTTCAGGATGCGTTTTATGCAAGAAACGATATAATGGTCATTTCACTTCACGAGAGTGGTAAGACCCTGTTTCCCTGGACAGGATTCGAAAATGAAATCGGGGAAGGGCCGGGACTCGGTTTCAATGTTAATGTGCCTTTGCCTGTTGGGATATTTGATGAAGCATACATGACAGTGTTCTATAAGATCGTCTTGCCATTGATCAAAGCCTACAAGCCGGACGTTATCGTATTAGAGTTGGGAATGGATGCCCTTGCCGGTGATACTTTGGCGCATCTTGGCTTGACAAATAATACTTATGTCGAAATAATTAATGAGCTGCTAAGTTTCAATAAACCAATCCTGGCGACTGGTGGAGGAGGGTATGACGTTGATAAAACGGTCAGAGGATGGGCTCTTGCCTGGAAAACCTTATCCGGAGCGAACGATGAGCCTGATTTAAGCCTTGGTTTGGGCGGTGTCATGCTGCAAAGCGAAGAATGGGCAGGGGGGCTTAGAGACCGGGTTTTACCGGTTCCCGAAAAGCAACGCAGATCGATAGATTCAGCAATCGAAACAACAATAAATGTCGTAAAAAAGAATGTGTTTGGATATCATGGGCTTGGCAAATAAGACGGTCTCATAAAAAGCTATAATATGCCGTTTTGCGGCACTGTAACTGAAAACAACTTGTCAATCATAACAAAAGGTTATGATTTAGTTATTTGAAAGTGATTAAGTTGAGATATTGCTGATTTGAGATAGCACTATTTGAATATAGAATATCGAACAAGGAATTTCGAATGATGAAGTGTGGAATCGCTTTGCTCTGTTCTTTATATTATTAAAAAGATAGAATACCTTACTTCGACATTCATTATTCCTTGTTCGATATTCTGCGGTTTAAAACAAACTCGTAAAATTGATTTTTAGCAAAAAGCTGAAATATGTTGCTTTGCGGCACTGTAACCGAAATAATTATCTATTATAAAGATATAATTTGGTTATTTGAAAGTCGCATTCGTCAGGTTTTAGGTGTTAAGTTTTAGGTTCGGATATATTTCTTCCTATTGATCATTAAAAATTCGGGCCAATAAACTTTCGGGCAAAACTTCTTCTTTGCTTGCGATTTCACGGATGGTTTTACCGGTTTCATGGGCCTTTTTTGCAATGGCAGCCGCTCTGTCGTAGCCAATATGTGGAACCAGACCGGTTGCCAGGGCCAGACTCTTTTCAATATAAAAGGCACATTTATCACGATTAGCAGATACACCGCTTAAACATTTTGTGGCAAAGACTTCAGAGACCGAAGACAGCAGATAAATCGACTGTAATAGATTATAAGCTATTACCGGGAGCATTGTATTCAGCTCAAAACTTCCCCCCTGCCCGCCAATCATGATTGCAGTATCGTTCCCAGCGACTTGAGCAGCCACTTGAATCACCGCCTCCGGTATGACCGGGTTAACTTTTCCCGGCATAATCGAAGAACCTGGTTGTAGTGAAGGAATATTAATCTCTCCCAACCCGCATCTGGGTCCTGAGGCCAGCCACCGAATATCGTTGGCAATCTTAACAAGGCTGACGGCTATTGTTTTAAGAACCCCGCTGGTTTCTACCGCAGAATCCCGGGCAGCCTGGGCTTCGAAACGATTCCTGGCTGATCTAAAAGGGAGTTTTGCGTATTCGGAAATATGGGCAATAACCCTTGCACCAAAATCCGGATGGCTATTTAAACCGGTCCCAATGGCTGTACCTCCCAAAGCAAGTTCTGCAAGTCTTTCCTCAAGGGGTTTTATTCTTTTCATGCCAAGCTCTATTTGCCTTGCATACCCTGAAAATTCCTGGCCGAGGGTCATGGGTACGGCATCCTGCAAGTGAGTTCTCCCGATCTTCCTGATCTCACCAAATTCTATTTCTTTTTGTAAAATAGTTGTATGAAGTAATTTAAGAGACGGAATCAGGTGATCTTTGATTGATATTAAGGCGGAAATATGAATTGTTGAAGGGATGACGTCATTGCTTGACTGGCCAAGGTTAACATGATCATTGGGATGAACCGGAGCCTTTCCACCCTTTTTGCCTGTAATAATTTCATTAGCCCTTGAAGCAATCACTTCATTCATGTTCATGTTAGTGGAAGTCCCCGATCCTGTCTGAAAAACATCCACCACAAACTGATCGTCAAACTTTCCATCTCTGACTTCCCGTGCAGCCTGTATTATCGATTCTGATATTTCAGCATTTAAAAGTCCGAGCTCAAAGTTTACACGGGCAGAGTATTTTTTTATCAGCGCAAGTGCATGAATAAACACTAAAGGAAGCCTTAAATCGCTGATAGGAAAATTTTCCACAGCCCGCTGAGTTTGTGCGCCAAAATAAGCGTTTTCCGGAACACGTACAGTTCCCATGGTGTCTTTTTCTTTTCTAAAGATCATTGTTCACCATCCCCTATGAGGCAGCTTCAAACCCCGGACAACAAGTTCTGAATCCTTCTATGGTCGTATTTTTGTGAGATTAAAGGACCTTTATTAAACACTTCAATGCGGTCGGTGAAGGCAGCCTTTTCTTCTTTATAAATTATTCCGATGGGTATTTTAGCGCCCCATTGTCTGGCAAGATTCATGGCATTTTCAAAATTGTCCGGAACGTAATTTTCTTCAAACAGGTCATACACCCTTTTTTTATACCAGTCGTAGGTGTTGACCCGGTTGAAGGATACACATGGCTGCAAAATATCTATCAGGCTAAATCCTTTATGTTTCATTCCTTCCTGTATTAGTCTGCTAAGATGCTCCATATTACCTGAAAATCCGCGCGCAACAAACCCGGCACCAAGAGAAAGCGCTACTGCCGGGCCGTTAAAGGATTCCGAAATGACTCCATAGGGTTGCAGGGGTGTGACCATGCCAACATCTGATGTGGGTGAAGCCTGACCCTTTGTCAGGCCATAGATCTTATTGTTGTGGACTAACAAGGTAAGATCAACATTCCGCCTTATGGCATGCATGAAATGGTTGCCACCTTCACCGTAACAGTCACCGTCACCTGAATTGACAAGTATATTTAAGTTATGATTTGCCATCTTGGCGCCGGTGGCAAGGGGTAGAGCACGACCGTGCAGGGCATGAAACATGTTACATTTTAAAAAATGTGGCGTTTTGGCTGCCTGACCGATGCCTGATATGATAAGCAACTGTTCCGGATGAATTTCCAGGTTGACAAGGGCATCTTTCATTGCTGCCAAAATTCCGAAATTACCACATCCGGGACACCAATGATTTTTATAAGATGATTCATAATCCTTGATACTTACCATAGCATTACCTCTCAAATTGTTTGTACCGTTAACGGTTCAGAGGTTCACCGTTCAGGGTTGCGTTTTTTGAAAACCTTGAACCCTGAACCTTGAACCCGTGAACGATTACAATTGTTTAAAGCCTTCAACAATTTCGTTTGGGTAAATCGGTCTACCGTCATATTTCAATATAGCCCCTGAATGGACAAGCCCTGTCTGCTCCCTTATGAGCTGGCCAAACTGAGCGGTAGAATTTTGTTCAACCACAAAAAATCTTTTTCCTTTATTGAGAGCTGTCTTTGCTTTGTCAGATGGAAAGGGCCACAAATCCACAAAATT
>JAUWMJ010000356.1 GCA_030613225.1 Desulfobacterales bacterium | reverse complement strand
AATGTGAATTGCGCCTCAATGCCATTAACTTAAGTGATTATTGATTATTGAACCGCAGAACACCGAACAAGGAATGTTGAATTTCGAAGTGTTTTTTCTTATTTCTGCGGTTAGATATTTCTTGTTCGATATTCGATATTCCAGATCTCGTAAAATGCTAGGAAAATAGGTCTTTTTTTTGGACATTATCGTGCGTAGTGAAGCCTTTTCGGAGCATAGGTTTCAGGTGTCGGGTGTCAGGTTTCAGGCTGGCTCTCGCTTTTTTACTACTGACACCTGACACCCGACACCTGAAGCTTGAGTGCAGTGTCAAATTATTATGCAATCCTGCGTCACATAAGGGCTCGCCGCGATTTTATGATGATTGATGACGAGGTCTGTATCCATAAATTAATTGAAAATTTGCTTAAGTTAACACACTGAATTGCACCTAAAAAAATTTGAAAGAATATAAAAAATGAAATCAGGAATCATAGGCCTTCCCAGGTCAGGCAAATCTACCGTATTTGAAGCATTAACCACAAATATTCCGGATGAAGGGCATAAGAGCGAAAGCCGTATCAGCACTATTTATGTGCCGGATCACCGTATAGATGTCCTTAGCGAAATGTATAAACCAAAAAAGACTATTTATGCCCAGGTGGAGTATTTTCTTCCGGGCGTAATGCATAATAAAAAAGAAAAATCCAAAGAGCAGGATATATGGACCCAGGTAAGAGATTGTGATGCGCTTATCCACGTGGTTCGTAATTTTGGCGGTTACGGGTTTGACAAACCGACACCTTACGATGATTTTATTAAACTCGATCAGGAATTGATTATAGCCGACCTTGTAGTGATTGAAAAACGCCTTGAACGACTTGAACTGGACAAAAAACGGGGCAAAGAGGCAAACCGGGAAGAACTTTCTTTATTAAACGAATGCCTTAAAATACTTGAAACCGAAACCCCGTTAAGGAAATACCCGGATCTGGCGTCCGCACATCTTCTAAAGGGGTATGCCTTTGTATCAGGAAGGCCGATGCTTGTTTTATTTAACAACGAAGATGACGATGATAAACTGCCTGAAGCAAAAGGACTGCAATCTAATGAAAATTGTATGATGATACGTGGCAAACTGGAACAGGAACTTGCCCAGATGTCGACAGAAGAAGCGTCTGAATTTTTAGCTGAGTTCAATATAACCGAGTCAGCCATGGACAGGGTTATCAAGCGGTCTTATGAGTTTTTAGGTCTGATTTCTTTTTTTACAGTTGGTGAAGATGAAGTAAGGGCATGGACCATTAAAAAAGAAACGAAAGCTATTGATGCTGCGGGCGCTATTCATACGGACATAAAACAAGGATTCATCAGAGCGGAAGTACTTTCTTATGAAAATCTTATGGCAGCCGGAACCTTCCAGGAAGCAAAAAAGAAAGGAACGGTAAAGCTTGAGGGAAAAACCTACGAAGTTCAGGATGGGGATATTATTAATTTCAGATTTAATGTGTAGTTCCTTCGATCTCCTCTTTCAACAGGCAACACGCAATCTTGTAATCAGGTATGCCATCTTTATTGTATGACAAATTTTCAGGCTGAATGAGCTTGTTCATCACACACCCTTCCTGGATGTTAAGCTTAAACAGGTCGCTTTCGTTTATCCTTTTGGTTTTAACCAGTTTGTTGTTTTTGATTTCCAGGCTGTGGATCGGAAAGTCCTCACACAGAGGGCATCTGTACACCCGGCCATTTGGAAAGATAAAATAATTTTTAGCAACCAGGCCGGCGCACTCAAAAATATCCTTTGGGCCTAAAAAGACTTTTGGGTATGTAACTGTTACACCGAGTTCGGCTACCTTTTTGGCTATCTCAGGGATTATGCCAAGCCATTGGGAATGCAAAACCTGGCTCTTTTCCGGGCCGTCTCCTGCTGACTTTCCCCTGAGACCGATAACCTGTATAAAGAACCTGTTTATACCAAGGTCATTAATAAGCGGTACCATCATATTAAGTTCGTGTAAATTGCCTCTGCTCACTGTATAAATAAGGCTTGTTGCAAAACCTCTTGAGACTGCCTTACGGATACCGGCAATGCATGAGTCATATGACCCTTTTCCCCTTATCCAGTCGTTTGTTTTCGGTGTGGCACCATCAAGGCTGAAACTGAAATAATCAACATCTTTTGGTTTGACTTTTGAAAGAATGTCGTTAAAGAGATATCCGTTCGTATCAACAGTAATAGAATTATAGCCGAGGTCTCCGGCTTTCTTAATGGCAAGGGAAAGGTCGGGATGCATGGTGGGCTCACCGCCTAAAAAAATGACGTTGATTTTCATGCTTTTTTTAGTAAATATACCCAGCCATGCGGTAATTGTAGATATGGGAAGTTTGTTTTTTCCGTGTTGCTCTATATTAATGTAACAGTGTCGGCACTTAAGGTTGCAACTTGTCAGGATATGAAAAAAAACATTTATCGCATTTTTTGAAAAGGAAACGGTCTTTTTCATTTAGATTTAAGGTAACTGGTTGTCAGGTTCATAGTTCACGGTTGGTCGCCTTGTGCTCCTTATATTTACGGTAAACCTTTCGAGCCAATTCACGCCTGCCTGTGTGACGGCAGACAAGTGCCGGTTGCCATACCTCATATCTTTCCCGCCCGGGCGGGATTAAATTATCACCTGCCCGCAATGATCTCGCTTGCGAGGCTGGCTGGTCGCTTTCTAACCTTGAACCGTGAACCCTTGAACTGTGAACCTGAGTTACGATTTAAGTTGCTCGATGCGCTTTTTTGCCTTAATCAGCTCTTCGTTTGTCAGCCGCAGTCGTATCGACATGTATTCTGCAAAAATTCTGTACAGCAACAGCAAAAAATCGAGCCTTTCATCTTTTGTCCCTTCATGTGCAAGCCTGTCTTTAGCTGAGGTGTCAACCGCAAGGCAAACGGTTTTACCTGTTGCGAATACCGAAGCTGATCTGCTAAGGCTGTCTACGATTCGCATCTCACCGAAGATTTCACCCATCCTGTCGATTGTGCCGATATCGAGGCCTTCTTTTGTTATTCGTATACTGCCTGAAAGAAGAAAATAAAGCCAGGGGTCAAGGTCACCCTCTTTAATAATAATCTCTCCGTCTTGATATTGTCGTATTTTGCTGAGCCTGAGCAATTTTCCAAGACTCCTGGTCTCAAAATTTCTCAACGCTGGAATTGTCATCAGCTTTTGTATGTTTTCTATATTCTCTTTTAGATATTTTGACTCAATCATGATAGCCTCACTATGTTATCATTTTACAGGATGTTTATCCTTTAGCAGACTATTTGTCCTTTTTCAAGACAGTCTTTGGAAAGATCTTCATCGAATTTTACAGGATAAAGTCCATCAAAACAGGCTTTGCAAAAGTAGTTTTCAGGATTTTTGATACCTGTCGATTTCAAAAGGCCTTCAAGACTGAGATAATACAGAGAGTC
>JAUWMJ010000190.1 GCA_030613225.1 Desulfobacterales bacterium | reverse complement strand
AGGAGTTTCTGCTTCGAGTGGAACGTCTTTTAACCAGGGTGGACATGTACAACAGTGAAGCGGACGTTTCTTTATTGTCGCAGACATACTCGTTCGGCGGAAATCACATAGATTTTGTTACATCAGTTGCAGATTGCAAATGCGGGAAGATCAGCCTGACAGAGCAGGAAGCCAAACTGCTGAAGCTCTTTATCGCCAATCGTGGAAAACCTCTCTCGCGAGACAAGCTCCTGGAAATAGGATGGGGCTATACAGGAAAAACAACGACCAGAACTGTTGATAATTTTATTGTACGCTTTCGGAAATATTTTGAAGATAATCCAAAGAAACCCGTCTTTTTTAAGAGCTTGAGGTCGGTTGGATATGTATTTGATCATGAGGAATTTGAAAAAAGTTAAAAGTGACTAAAGTGACTAAAGTGTCTAAAGTGAGCTAAAGTGAGCTAAAGTGACTAAAGTTAAGGAATTCTGTCTGTTTTATTTTTATAAAAAGGTGGCATGCCGGGGCGTAGCCAAAGGCGAAGACTGGAGAAGATCGACACCACAACTTTAGGCATTTTATCCTCCACCGTACTTTGGCGGATTTGGTTCACTTTAGACACTTTGAATGTTTTCAACCCACCCGGCGTAAATATTCTGCCAAAAATGCGCTGCACAGGTAATGAAACAGAACCTTACGTAATCCACTCAATCGGTTTCCAGTAAATCTTTCTAATCCGGGCGGTAAGGGAGCTAATCCGTTCACTCATGGTTGCAAGGAGTGAATACAGGACCGGCACAACAATAAGTGTTAAAAATGTTGCGATCACAAGACCGAAAATAACCACAATAGCCATGTTCTGCCACCACTGTGTTGACTCGCTTACTAAAGATAAACTCATTTTGTGAAAATCATACGAAACGCCCGTTACCATGGGCAATAGGCCCAAAACGGTTGTAATCGCCGTTAAAAGTACCGGCCTGAGCCTGGTGGCACCGGCAGATATGACAGCATCTTTTATTTTCATTCCTCTCTGCTTGAGCTTGTTTACATAATCGATTAAAACAATAGCATTATTTACTACCACACCGGCCAGTGAAATAACTCCGACTCCCGACATGATAATACCAAAAGGAGATTTTATTACGGTCAGCCCGAGAAATGCTCCGCCAAGGGATAAAATTACGGATGTCATGATAATTGCCGGTTGTGCCACTGAATTAAACAGGGTTACCAGTATAAGAAAGATTAAAAAAACAGCTATTATAAACGCTTTTGTCAGGAACTCTTCCGACTCCTTCTGGAATTCAAACTCTCCTGTAAACTGTATCCTGTACCCTGCAGGAAGTTGAAAATTTTTCAGCAATTCTTCTGCCTGCTGCCTTGCCACAGGTCCCGGCACATTGGTTTCATCAACATTTGCCTTAACAGTTACCACCCGATCGTGGTTGATTCTCACAATATCCCCGATAGTCCCGGAATAATCGATTGAAGCAATGGTCGTAAGGGGGACAATCTGGCCTGAAGGTGTGGGGAGCATCAGTTTGTGCAAAACATCGGTAACGTGGCGGTCATTTTCATCAAGGATAACCGTGATGTCAAAGTCCTCGTCACCTTCATGATAGGTGGATATATCCAGGCCTTTATATGCAGTTTTTAATGCAAACCCTATTGCATTTGTGGAAAGTCCGAACAGGGCGGCCTTTTGACGATCTATCCTGACTCGCACGGATGGAATACCCTCAACGTAATCATCCTGAACATCTTCTACAAATGGAACCTTTGCTATAATTCTTTGAACCTGTTTCGCAAGGTTTCCCAGAACACGGAAATCATCACCTGAGATTTCAATATTTATCGGCGCGCCGGTTGGAGGGCCTCCTTCCTGTTCTGCCACGGTTATTCGTGCCCCGGGGATGTCCTTTACACGCCTTCTGATTTCTTCCAAAGAGGCGGCGGAAGGTCTCTTACGATCCTTTAAATCAAGAAACTGGATACCGATATGGTTGGGCAGGTTGGGGCCGAATGAAACTCCACCGGAAGTCTCTACAGCATTAGAATAAATATATTCTATATTGCCAAGATCGCTTGGCCCGTAAAATTCCTCCCCTCCGGCTTTTTTATGCAGCCTGGGTTTATAGGAGGAGTTATAGAGATTAAGGGCAGGCATTTCACTATCACCATTTGCGCCGTTTACAGCCATCTCGACTTTTTTTATGACCCGGTCAATATAATCAAGATCTGCACCCTCAGGCGGGTCAATATTAACATATGCGCTATCCGGATCTATATTGGGGAAAAATTCAACCGGTTTTTCGAGCCCTACAACGAGAAGCCATACCTGGAAAAGCAGAATTAAAAATGTAAATGAGATAAAAAGTACTACCAGACGGTGACTGAGCGCTTTTTTAAGGAAGCGGGTGTATAACGTGAGTATTAAGCCTTTTATTTCAACAGGTTTTTCACCTGAGGCCGAAACTGCGTCAGCGCTTACCTGCCCTGACAGCTGATATTTTTCTTTTTTCAGCCTCATGAAAATTGCGGCAAGAGCTGGGTTTATAACCATGGCAACAAAGAGACTGGAAGACAAAGTAACAATAAGAGTAATTGGTAAATACTTCATAAACTCGCCCATAATTCCGGGCCAGAATATCATAGGGAAAAAAGCGGCCAGGGTTGTAATCGTAGAGCCTATTACAGGATAAGCCACTTCTGAAGTAGCTTTCATGGCCGCCTGGACGCGCGGCACACCCTGCTCCATGTATCTGTACACATTTTCAATAATAACAATCGCATTATCTACGAGCATGCCGAGCGCAAGGGTCAGGGAAAAAAGGACAACCATGTTCAGTGTGATGCCAAGCGCGTGAAGAATAATAAATGAAAGGAGCATGGAAAAGGGGATAGCAAGGCTGACTAAAACGGCATTTCTGAATCCAAGTGCAAAAAATAATACTATAATGACAAGGATAAGCCCTGAAACAATATTATTTTCCAGATCGGCTATCATAAGACGGACTTCTTTTGCCCGGTCCATGAGCTTGGTTATCCGGGTTCCCTGAGGCCATGAATGCTGCCTGCGCTCAATAAGTTCGTCAATTTGATCCGTAATTGCAATGATGTTTTCACCCACGCGCTTTTTTACGGTAATGCTCACAGCGCTGCGGCCGTTAAGGCGGGATCTGCTGGTTTCATCTTTAAATGCATCAACAACACGAGCAAGGTCTTTAAGATAAACAGGCTTTCCTTCAAAAGTACTTACTACAAGGGTATATATCTCTTCCGGTGATTCAAACTCTCCCGGGACACGAAGCTGATACCTGCCGTCGCCCAGTCTGATAGATCCACCGGAAGTATTCTGATTTTCGCTTTGTACAGCGCTTTGAAAGGCCGTGATCGGAATCCGGTAATAGGCAAGTTTGTCCGGGTCCACTTCAATACGAATCTCACGCTCACGACCCCCTGTCACCTCTGCTTCAAGTACTCCTGGAACAGACTCGATCTCTTCTTCAAGATCATCGGCAATTTCTTTTAGATGAGTAATTCCACAGGTTCCTGAAAGAGAAAAGACAACAATAGGAAGCTCTGAAATATTTACCTCAAAAACAGATGGATCATCTTCAAGATCTCCAGGAAGTTCTTTTTTTGCTTCATCAACTTTGTCTTTTACTTTCTGGATAACGTCATCTATGTCCGTACCTGGAAGAAATTCTATGTTTATCTGGGAAAGACCTTCGGAACTGACGGAATGGATTTTTTTAACACGGTCAAGCCCTTTCAGCTTTTTTTCTATTTTAATCGTAATGGACGTTTCAATATCGGATGAAGAAACGCCCTTATAGCTGGTGGATACAAAGACATTAGGAATTGTAATATCCGGTTCACTTTCCCTTGGGAGAATGCTGTAACAGTAGCTCCCGATAACAAGGATTAGGATGGCCAGGACAACGACGCTGATCCGGTTTTTTATTGCTGTATTTGAAACTATCATTTCAAAATATCCTTCGGATCCTTTACACTGCGGACTACATTTACTCTTTCGCCGTCATTTACACTTCGATGCCCGACCACGATAACCTTTTCGCCGGCTGCAAGACCTTTTTTAATCTCAACACGCCATCCTTCCAGCAGGCCGAGCTCAACTTCTCTTAAATGTGCCTTGTCGTCATTTATAATATAAACGATATTACTGTTATTCCGCGAGATCACCGCATAAAGAGGAACACAGATGCTGTTTTGCACTTCTTTTTTAATAATTTCAACACGTGCAAACATGTCAGGCAGTATCTCTTCATTTTTATTTTCAAGCACAAGGTCAAGATTATAAAGGCGTGCCCTTGAATCGGCTGTGCTTGATAAAAAGAGCTTTTTCCCTGAAAATGTTTTCCCACCCAGGGCATCCACCTTGACATTAAAATCTGTTAAGCTGCGAACTGCATCCACATCAGACTCGGGAATTCCGACCCGAACTTTTACACGATCCATTTGCAATATTTCAGCCACCGGGTCTGCGATATTCAGGTACTGTCCCTCTTCTATGAAAATATGATTAACAAGTCCTGAAATGGGTGCTAAAATTTTACACCTCTCAAGATGCAGTGCAGCATTGTCCATGCCGGCCTTATAGTTTTCAGCCTGTGCCAGGGCATTATCCATCCGGGATCTGGTTGCAAGTTGTTCTTTGTAAAGTTTTTTTATACGCTCGAAATCGGCAAGCGCTACATCGTAAGATGCTTTTGCAGATTTAAAGGAATTTTCATAATCACGAAAATCAATATAAGCGAGAACATCTCCCTTTTTTACTCTGACGCCTTCTTCTACAGCTTTTTTAGTGATTTTCCCGCGAACCTCTGCGAGAATCTCAAGTTTTATCCAGGGCTCAATTACCCCCGGCAGGCTTAAACGGTCACGGATGGACATTGGAACAAGGTCAAGTGTAACCACATTAACAGGCGGGCGGTCCATTTTCATTTTTGCCAGTTTATCTGCTTTAATAGCCTCTTTTTCTGTTTTAATTCGCACGAAAAGCAGTGCAACAACAAGGAGAAGAAAAATAAGGAAAAGAGCGGGGAGTGCCCCCCATATTCGCTTTATCCATTTTTTCTTAACAGACTCAACCTGATTATTATCTTTTTTGTATTCCATGTTTAGTCGTCAAGTAAAAATAACTTGTACATCTTGCTTGTCCTTTTTACTTGCCTCCTTATCTTTCCGTTTTTGCTTCCAGCCTGCCGGTTATTGTCTTTAAAAATGTTCCTTTTGCACGTTCTACATTTAATCCGGCCAGCTGTTTGTTGTATATTGCTTTCGCAAGCTCGGTTTCCGATGTTACAAGCAGTGTGTTTGCATCCATCACATCGATGCTGTTTGCAAGCCCGTATTTAAATTGCTTTGAGACAGCATTGTAATTATCATTTGCAAATTTAAGCTGATCTTCAAGCGATTTTAAAACACTCATTTGAGTATGCAAATATAGGTATGCATCTTCTACCTCAGTGGCTATCTCTTTGGATAACTCTTTTTCGGCAAGCTCTGCCTGCCGCTTTTTAGCCATAGATTCTTTTATCTCGGCTCTTCTGAGCCCGCCGTCGAAGATAGTGAAGTTGAGCAGTACTCCGATTGAAATGCTTTCATCGTTTACCATGAAAGAATCCGGCTCAGAATCGTATTTTTGATATACACCTTCCACAGATACTGTGGGCCAGTATGCGCTTTTGAAATATTTTACCGTATCTTCAGAAATTTTTTTCTGAACAGCTAAAGATTTTAACTCCGCTCTGTCAAAAAGCGCTTCTTTTTTTACTGAATCCATATCATTATCTAATGAAAAATTTTTTTTAAATTCCGGCTTTTTGATTTCAAAATTTCCCTCAAGTCCCACAACACGCGAAAGAACATTTTGTGCCAGTCTTAATCTGTTCTTCGATTTTATAAGTTCTGCTTTTGATTTTGACAGTTCTGCCTGGGCTCTGTATAGGGCGGTTTTAGTGACCGTCTCTATTTTAAGTTGAACAGTAACGGCATTTTTATGAGTTTTAAGTCTTTTAACATTGGCCATCGCAATATCAACGGCCTTTGCTGTTTTGAGAACGTTGTAGTAAGCAGAAGCAACCTTGAAAAGATATGCTTCTTTAACAGCATCAAGATCATATTTGCTCTTTTCAATGCTGTCTTTTGTAATTTCTAAAGCAATGAGCTCTTTGCCGTTTAATGTAAATGACTGGTCGAATCTTACTCCCCAGGCTGTGGTCGATTCCGGTTGAATAAGTGTTACTGTATCAGGTGCCGTCTTTTCCTCGTTGTATCGTGTGTAGTTTCCGAATGCCGAAAACCTTGGCACCAGGACCGAAAGAGCTTTTTCTTTTGTTCTTTCGGTAATATAAAGATCTTCTTCGGAGATTTTAATTTTTTCAGATCGCTTTAATGCAATCTGATACA
>JAUWMJ010000258.1 GCA_030613225.1 Desulfobacterales bacterium | reverse complement strand
CATGACGTATTTTATGGATAAACACGCCAAAAGAAAATAGATTCCCGCAATTCCCCATAACAACAGCCAGTTAAAACTAACATCATTCAATGTCGCTCCCATTTGATTGATTTTAATGATACCGTCGATTCCGGCAGTGCTGGGTAGCAAGAATGAAACAAAGTGCAATAATTTCGGTATAGATTCAACCGGCCAGGAAAAACCCACCAGGAAAATAGCCGGAATGGATGTAAATGCCAGGGCTATCATCGATGTCTCCCGGCTCCGGAAAAGACATGAAATTGCCAGGCCCAAAAAAATAACAGCAATAAGGAAGGGCAGAAGGAACGCAACAAGGCTAAATGGATTTCCCCGCTGGGGGAATCCATAGATTCGATGCAAAACACCGAAATAATAAATGGCGTGTATCAGGTATAAGGAAAGGTATGCGCAAGTTTTACCCAGTACAATGGGAACCACACTTGCATTATTTTTTGAACCGATATATGGGAATTTTTTTTGTTCCCGGGCAGTACCTCCTATCATTCCGATTCCGATTAAAAGAGTCTGCTGGAGGATGAGGACCAGGACGGCAGGCACCACGAAACTGGCGTATCCCCCGGATGGATTAAATAGCGGAAACGTTATCAACGGCAAGGGATCTCTTGCCGCCATTGCTTGAGTCTCTGAAAGACCGCCGGCCAGCATACGTTTGATTTCTATGCCTGCGGACATGGTTTTGCAGGCCTGTAAAATTCCGGTCATTACTTGTCTGTATATAAGAAAATAACCGGCGTCGCTGTAAACAGCGATTTTCGCCTGTTCACCACTTAGAATCTTGCGATGAAAATCATCGGGAATGACCATGATTCCATAAACTTTTCCTTCAAAAAATTCTTTTTTAGCCTGTGCCAAACTGGTCGGTTTTGATACAACGTCCAGGAATTCACTGGCATCCGCCATACGGATTAATTTCCGGCTGAGTTGAGAATAATTAGAATCTACAACAGCTATGGGTACCTCTTTGAGCACTTCATGGAGATAGGGAAGAGGATAAAAGAACGAATAGCCGATAATTGCTGCAAAAAATATCAGCATAACGCCCGGGTCTGAAAAGATATTTCTATATTCCTGAAACCATATAAGAAAAAACCTTTTCATATTTTCCCCCAGAATCGTTTATTTTTCATCAATTTATTCATTCGCGGCATCGCAAGCAGGGGGCCGCTGACACTGAAAACAACTAAAACCATCAGCGAGGGAAAAGAGACGATGATGGGTGCGCCCCGCATCGATTGATCAATGACAATTTTCAGGTAATAGGTCAGAGGCAAAATTCCGGACCAGATTTTACCGAGGAAAGGCATGGCCATGATCGGAAAAGTGATGCCGACAAAGGCAAACGCGGGTGCTGAATAGAACACGGCAAAACTCGTAGCCAGTCTCAAATTGGCGGTTGCCGCAACCAGTAATAAGCCGACGGATTGATAAGCCAGGATAAAAAAAAAGGTTGCTATCATGATAAACCACACGCTGCCCTTAAGCGGTACTCCCAGATAGCGATAAAGGAAAGTGTTTATAAACAGGCCCAAAAGGAAAAATACCATTGAATAAGGCAACAGCTTACCGGTTATTGCTTTGAAGGTGCTGCCCCCCGAAGATTGGAGCCAGTTTTTTGCTGTTCCTTCTTTCAATTCGATGCCCAAGGCATAAACTGTAACAGTGATGACGAAAATTTGCAACATGGTCGGCAGCAACGTGTTCAACAGGAAATACATATAATTCATATAAGGATTGAACAGGGTATGGCTTTCCACATGGATCGGTTCCAGATGGGCCTTTGCCGCCGTCGTCATTTCTCCCTTTTTCTGGCGAAGACGCATGTTCAGTCCGGCAGACAAGGTTCCCACGGCATACCGCATATCCCGGCTGATTATACTGCCCGGCAGCATTAACTGGTTGTTGTAATAGCCGACCACATGAGGGGCACGCCCGCTGAAGACATCCTGTTCCATGTTTTTGGGAATAACAATAAGCCCGTAGCATTTTCCGGACAGTATGAGCTTTTTACCCGCGTTGATATCCGGAACCTTACAAAATACCTCAATTGAAGGCGTTGCATCGATCATCCGGGCCAACCGGCGAGACATTGCAGAATTGTCCGCATCATACACGGCAATCGGCAAATCGCGGGGAACACCTTCATGGAATATGGCCCATAGAATTCCAAAGGATAAAAGCGGTAAAATGAGGGTCATCAGGATGAAGATCGGTCGTGATGCGATCCGGTCTAGCTCTCGAAAAATTACCGCCGCAATTCCTGTACTTTTATTTTTTCTCATTTTTTAAAGTCGGTATTTTGAAGAAATTCAGGTGACTGATTCCAGGTAACAATGGCGCTCATTCCGGGGCGCAGTCCGGGTGCAGGTTTTAAGGGAACTGCCCGCACTTCAAAAGTTTTCAGGTCAAAGTCACC
Source organism: Desulfobacterales bacterium (assembly GCA_030613225.1). Next base: position 2,830 of record JAUWMJ010000258.1, on the reverse strand, counting down.
TGAAGTTTTGGTGGCACGCCAGGTGGCATAATCACCCAATGCACTGATATAGTTAATTTTTAGCCTTAATTCCTGATTTCCGAGGGCCGGGAAGCGTGCTGTCAGGATACTTCCCATTCTAATGCTTGACAGCAGGTCTTCACGCAAATTAAACGTGACCCGGATGTCCTCAAGGTCGACTATGGTTATAATGGGGTACCCCGGGCTGATCAGCTCTCCGGGTTCAGCAATAATGCTGACGATCTCACCGTCAAGGGGAGAAATCAGGTTGGTTTCCTTCAAATAGGCTTCCACTTCGGAAACCACTCCGGATGCCCGGTCCACCATGGCAGCGGCAGCCTCCTTGTCTTCTTTTCGTGCACCTGCCACCGCCATGTCATAGGTGGCTCTGGCGGCGGCTGCCGTTTCTTTGGCTGCTTTCAATTGGGCTTCGGTTTCGTCCAGTTTCTGTGCAGGAACAACACCGTCGGCGTACAGTCGTTTGACACGGTTATAGGTTTTTTGCGCCAGATCTACCCCAACTTCTGCTTTTTTCCAGAAATTAAATGCCGATTGAATCTTTTCTATGCGGGTGCCGCTGTATGCTTTCTTTTGCTGTGCATCGGCTGCATTCCTGGCAGCTGTTGCCTGGGCCAGTTTTGCCAGAATTTCCGGGCTGTCGAGGGTGACTAAATGTTGCCCCTTTTTGACGGATTCCCCTTCATCAACATGAACAGCTTCCACACGGCCCACAATTTTAGAGGCAACCCTTATCTGGGTAGCTTCAACTTCTCCCTGGACGATAAGGGGCTGCGGTTTGAGCAGAAACCATCCGGAAATGATAAGCATCACTAAAATGCACAGCAGGCCTGTACAAATCAATCCGATTCTAACTTTGCGTTTCAAAATTCCACCTCCATGTGAGCCCCGGTTTGGTATGCTTCGAATTGCTCGCTGTTACCGCATGCCTCCAAAAGCCCGGCCAGGGTTACATCAAATTCAAACACTGCTGTCAATCGTTCTATCTTAACACGGGAGAGAGAAAGTTCGGCATCAACCACATCCAAAGAGGTTGCTAATCCTTCTTCAAAAGCCCGGGTTCGAACACGCAGATATTCTTCTGCAAATTCAAACGAAGCCTGTATGGCTTCAAATTGCTCCATGGCCTTCATCAGCTCCTGATACCTTTTTTCCACAAGGGTTTCAATATCCCGAATCGCCTTTTGCTTCAAACAGGAAATTCGCTTCTCCATTTTTTTTGCTGCTTTTACACGGTTTGAACGAGATAGACCGTCAAACAATGTTAAATTGGCACCGATTCCCACAGCCCATTCCGGATCCAGCAGAGTTAAATCGTGCTTGTACAGCTCTCTCATACCAAAAAGATAAATTTCAGGGTAAAAGGAGCCCAATTCTTTTTTATATCCCTGATGGGCCAGTTCCTGCTTAGCAATGATTTGCTTTAAAATTGGATTCCTGGAAACGGCCATTTTTCGAAAAACCGGTAAGGGTTCGATATAGCGGAGGAGAAAAAGCGGAGATGTCGGTTCGATTGGTTCATCGCTGGAGATGGTGTTATTTAAGGCTGTCCTGGCAATGTCAGCGTTACGAACGGCACGTTTAATGTGCCTGTAAGCTTCGGCACGTGTGACTTCAGCGTGCAGTCTTTCTGATCGGGCGATCATACCATTTTCTTCCAGTTTTCTGGCCTGGAAAAGATGTGCATCCATTCCATCCAATACCTGCTGCCGAACTTTAACAACATCTTGTGCAAGACAAAGTCCAAAATACCGGTTTGCCAATTCACTTATCAGGATCGATTCCGTATAACGAAGTTTTTCTTTGGATTCTTTAACCCTGGCATCAGCAGCCCTGTTGGCGGCAAGAATTCGTCCGCCGGTAAATACCGGCCAGGTGAGGTTCGCGCTGACACGCCAAAACCGGTCGTCTTGAACCGACAATTCAAAGGGCGGAATCATCTCCGGCTGTACTGCAGGATGAAGGGTTAGCATGGCCGTACGAATATCATTTAAATCAATAGTGATAGGATCGTTAATGCGTGTGTAGCGGCTGTTGGCCGTGAGCTTGGGAAAATAGAGCCCCCGGGCGGCCGATTTCTCATACATGCGTTGCTTTTTTTCCATTCGGGCAGCCTGGAGAGACTCATTTTTGATATGCATTATCTCCAAAGCCTTTCCAAAACTTAATTCAATCGCTTCTGCCGTACAGGGAAGAAAGAAAACAATAACAATAAAAGTAAGGAATAAATTAAGTATCTGTATGGCGTATTTTTTTAAAGTTCTCCTGTCGTTCATTTTGTGATCCTCTGGTACTGTTTGATGTTAAGATCTCAAAGCTTTTTTGATTAAACTTTTCGTAACTGCTCAGGTTGTCAAACAAAACCCTGAACCCAAAAACCGTGAACCACTGAACCTGAGCATCAGTAACCCGGTTTCAGGAATGCTATTACAACAAGCCTGGCCCGTTGTAAATTATTTATTTTGCGACTTCACTCCCAGTTTCCATTATCCTTGCAGTGAGAATATCCCGCAGTGACCTGCCTGTGCGTGTCCGAACGCTGCCAGATGCGACCAGCGGGATGGCTGATGGATGGGGCGCAACGTAGTCTCGCATAGCGGGGTTTAAGAAGCCGTCAATAATAGATATAGAATTACCTGTGCTTATGGGGAATACGGCCAAATGAATGGGCATGGGCATGGTCATGGATATACACTTCATCATCTAAAAGAATCTTGCCGTCTTTCATCGTGTAAAATTGCTTTGTCGTAGCGGTTAGAAAATCGATTTCATGGGATATTAATATATAGGAAAGGTCTAACTTCGGCAGGAT
>JAUWMJ010000346.1 GCA_030613225.1 Desulfobacterales bacterium | reverse complement strand
CGCTGCAAAATTGTTAAATCCTACATGGATGACCATGCAATGGTTTATGAAGAGCATGATATTAAAGCAGAAGGCAAGGATGCCTTTAATTTATTTTATCGTGAGAACCGGCCTAACATATACCGGGGAAAAGATGGCGTGAAGTTTCCAATCCTTTTTACAGGGAAAAAAATAATACAGGGAGTTGGTGAAATCCTTGCTTTCCTTAAGGCAGAAGACAGATTAAATGAATTTGTTAAAAGAAGTGATTTAGGATGCGGGACGTACCTTGATATATTGATATGTCGATTAAATTCTTGGGGAAGGAACCGGGACAGCCTTTTTCTTTTTATTGCTTATAAAATTGACAGATTGCCTTCGAGTGCCTTGTGCTCCGCCAGACTGCTTTGCAGCACTGCGATAGCAGTTTAAAAATGACAGCCGCTTAGCTCTTGTCGCGGCGTAGCGTAGCGAAGACGGATCAGTTCAAGCCCTGCCCCCGAAAAAGCCGGGACTTCGCATCTGATTTTTTGTATTAAGGAGTTCAGCTGGCGTGGTGCCTGTCGAAGATCCCGTTTTTTTGTGGGGCCCTTGATTACATAATCCGGATTATCGCTGATATTGCTCCGAATTCAAGTTTCAAGCCCTAAGATTTATCTGAAACTCCAGCCTGCTCAAATGTAAGCATGTCCGTAAAAATCTTTATTGCTCCTTCAATGATTCCCATTGCCAGTGCACCTCCGCTGCCTTCTCCAAGGCGCATACCAAGGTCGAGAATAGGTTCAAGGCCAAGATACTTCAACATGGCACGATGGCCGGTTTCTTCAGAGCAGTGTCCGGCAAAAAGATAATCTGTTACAACAGGACAAAGACAATGAGCAACAAGTGCTCCGGCTGTAGAAATAAATCCATCAATTACCACAGGACGTCCATGATATGCCCCGGCCAGAATACACCCGGCAATTCCGCCGATCTCAAATCCTCCTAGTTTTGATAGAACGTCAAGACCATCTTTTATGTCGGGTTGGTTTACATCAATCCCTTTTTGAATTGCTTCCTGTTTTTTTAAAAGGCCCTGGTCATCAACACCTGTTCCACGTCCAACCATTTCTTCAAGGGCAGTTCCAGTGAAGACTGTCCCGATGGCCGCAGAAGGCGTCGTATTTCCGATTCCCATATCACCTGTGCCAAGCAAATCTATCCCTTTACTGAACAGATCGGTGGCAAGCTGAAACCCTGTCAGGATTGATTGTTCGGCCTCTTTCCGGGACATTGCAGGTCCTCGGGAAAGGTTGGCAGTTCCCTTTGCCACTTTATGTATAAAGAGACGATCTTCTCCATTTAATGAAACAGGGACCAGATCAGTAATTATACCCATATCAACCACAAAAACGTCTGCATTAACCTGACCTGCAAGAATATTGATGCCTGCTCCGCCATTTAAAAATGTTTTGATCATTTCGCCTGTTACTTCCTGAGGATAAGCGCTGACCCCTTCTTCTACAACACCATGGTCTCCTGCCATAACTAAAAACGCTTTGCGATCTATGGAAGGTTTTAAAGTTTTACAGATACCGCATATTTTCTCTGAAATGTCATGGAGCCTCCCAAGCGCACGGGTTGGCATTAAAAGTTGCGATGTCCTCTCTTTCGCTTTTTCAATCCATTCTTCATCAGCAGGTTTAATACCTTCTAAGATCTTTTTTAATGTAATACTGTCGGTTCCCATTGTTTTTTACCTCCGTTTAATTGGGCTTATGGTTACTCAGGGCTTGCTCAAAAACAAAAAATCCCCAAGCGTTATACGCTTGAGGATTTGCCATCTCCCCAATACTAAGCATTATGGCAGGTCTTCTGACTTACGGATCGTTCTACTTTCTGCACCTTCCCATTTCGTTTTGTTGCGAAACAGTGGTTTTTGCAGATTTCGTCCCCGAATACAGCGGTGGGTCCGCACCGGAGTTTAACCGGTTTCCCTATTAACTATTTAAATGTACCATAAAGCTGAGCAAGTTTTTGTGCTTATATGATATAAATGGATTTTTTTGTCAAGTTTATTCGAAGCTGCTCTGGTTCAGGGCTTCACGGTTTTTGAAAAGATTTTGATCCAGATATTTTTAGGGTACGCGAAGTTATAACCGTGAACCTGACAATCTGAGCAGTTATGTTTTTCCTCTATTGACAAAAACCGCACTCACACCAGAACAATTTCTTGTTGACTTTCAAACCTCTTTTGTTTAGAAAACCAGATATTGTTCAGGTGCTCGTTTAAAAAATTTTGAAAAATATTCAATGTTTTTATGAGCATAACAGGGAATCCTGTGAAAATCGGGGACGGGCCCGCCGCTGTGAACCCACCCTTTTTATTAAGGGAACCCTTTTAGCATTTAAATGCCACTGTTTCGAATATTCGAAATGGGAAGGCGGCTAAAAGGGCGGGAAAGTCAGAAAACCTGACTGGACATAAGGGCGTAGCCTTCGCGGACTGGGGTAGCCAGATGATCTTGAGGATAAAAAAGGGACATCCCCGGATCGATTAAATTCGGTTCGGGGATTTTTTTTGCTCCGGACTTTGATGACACGAAGAAATCGTGTCGAAAGGAGACAAAGATGAAGACAGGGGCAATTGTTTATGTTGTAGGGAAAGAAAATTTGCCAAAAGATTTTGATATGGCAGGGGCGTTAAAGAATTTAGAAATCGATGCGGACAGGGTTGAACTTGTTTCATCCGGATCGGGTCATTTCGATATTATGGATGCATGGTGGTCGCTCACGACAAAAGGTATGAAGCGTATTGTTTGTATGATTGCCGAAATTGTAAATGGTTCTGATTTGAGGCTAACTGGTCGTAAGATTCAATTGTGCGAATGATACGTAATTCATTAAGTTCCGGAAATAAATATAAGGGATCGTATAAAGATAATTTTCTGAAAATATTAGATAAATCAATTGAAAAGCGGTTTCAGTTATAGTATACTATCTTAACGGCTTTTAAGGTTTATCCTTAATAATTTGGAGATATAACATGAAAGGTTTTGTGCAGGTTTACACAGGAAATGGTAAAGGGAAAACAACGGCTGCACTGGGGCTTTCTATAAGAGCGGCAGGAGCGGGATTGAAAGTCTTTATCGTGCAGTTCCTGAAAATGGGAGATTATAGTGAAATAAAAGCGCTTGAAAGGTTTTCTGATCTCATTACCATAGAGCAGTATGGACTTGGTCGTTTTGTTAAAGGCAATCCTTCACCTGAAGATATTGAAGCCGGCAGGAAAGGTCTTGAAAAATTGAAATCAATAATTGCAGCAGGTGAGCATGATGTAGTAGTTGTTGAAGAAGGAAATGTTGCAGTTATGTGCGGTCTTTTTTCAGCACAGGATCTTTTGGATGTAATTGAATTAAAACCTGAAAATATGGAAATTGTTATTACAGGCCGGGGTGCCGCACCTGAAATAATTGAAAAAGCGGATCTTGTTACAGAGATGAAGGAAATCAAACATTATTATCAGAAAGGAGTAAAGGCCAGGATCGGAATCGAAAAATGATTATTAAAGATGCCAATTATTATATTGACGGTGTGCTTGAAGGGAACAGGCGGGTTATTGCAAAAACCATTACACTTGTTGAAAGTTCGCTGCCTGCCCATCAGGAAAAGGCAAAAACGATAATTGATACTCTTTTACCGTACAGCGGAAAAGCGGTTCGTATTGGGATAACAGGAGTTCCGGGTGTTGGGAAA
>JAUWMJ010000168.1 GCA_030613225.1 Desulfobacterales bacterium | reverse complement strand
AGGCTGGCTGGCAGCTTTTTTGTTTATGGTGTGCGGTGCACTCCGGCTTGCCAGATTCAACACACAGGTAGGAAGGATAAGCAGCAGTCATTTTGTGGGGCTTCCGATTCCTGCAGGAGCCGGCATGAATGCAGTCATTGTACTTATTTTCCATAAGTTAGGTTTGCAGGTGGAATACAACCATGTTTTAATACTTGTGGTATTATATGCTCTTGCATTTTTAATGGTAAGCAACATAAAATATAACAGCTTCAAAAAACCTGAACTGTTTAAAAAGATGAAATTCAATGTATTGGTTACAGCAATTTTAGTACTGATTTTTATTGCTGCGCAGCCGTCCATAGCATTATTTATTTTAGGACTCACCTATGTGCTTTCCGGTCCCATCAACATGATATGGCGACATATAAAACCAAAGCAGGAAAAAACCGAAAACTCCGAAATAGACGAGCACAGCACAACATCTCCATAGAAATCATGTAAGCGTTCACAGGCACCGCATCTGCACGCGTTCATGGCAATCAGCATAGCAGACTATAGCTGATCGCCCTGATCACGCACATATGCAGCACCTGTGAACGCTTACAGGACGGAAAATGTGCAGCCTTTTTGTTCCGGATGGGCGTGAACGGGTACGAAATAATGAAAATCAGGTATAAACCGGAGGTCTTTTACACTATTAAAAAATATTTTTAAGCGAACCCTATGACGGGGAATAAAGAAAAGTAATAACGAAAACACGAAATTTATTTTTTTTCGTGTTTTTGTATTTTCGTGATAAAAAGGATTTAATATTATTATGACAAAAACATATGAAATAGCTGTTATTCCAGGTGATGGTACGGGCCCCGAGGTAGTACGGGAAGGCATTAAAGTCCTGGATACAGTTGCAGTAAAATGTGGTTTTAATTTAAATTATAATTATTATAATTTAGGTGGCGATCATTATAAGGAAAGTGGTGAGATCCTGCCGGATGATGTTCTTGAGTCACTGGCATCGCATAACGCAATATATCTGGGGGCAATTGGACATCCTGATGTAAAGCCGGGAATTCTTGAAAAAGGGATTTTGCTGAAAATCAGATTTTATTTTGATCAGTATATAAATCTAAGACCGGTTAAGCTCTATGAAGGAGTTGATACACCGCTAAAGGATAAAGGCCCGGAAGAAATAGACTTTGTTGTTGTCCGTGAAAATACCGAAGGACTCTATGCAGGTGCGGGTGGATGTTTAAAGCGTGGAACTGCTGATGAAGTCGCGATACAGGATTCGATAAATACGCGCAAAGGAGTGGAGCGGTGCATCAGGTATGCCTTTGAATACTGCAGGAAACGAAACAAGGCAAAAAAGCTTACTCTTTGTGGGAAAACTAATGTGCTGACATATGCGTTTGATTTATGGGAAAGAGTATTTAATGAAGTTGCAAAAGAGTATCCGGATATTAAGGCGGATTATGCCCATGTTGATGCAATATGCATGTGGATGGTAAAAAATCCTGAATGGTTTGATGTTATTGTAACTGATAATATGTTTGGTGACATTATAACTGATCTGGCGGCAATGATACAGGGGGGGATGGGTATTGCCGCCGGTGCAAATATTAACCCTGATGGTATATCAATGTTTGAGCCTATAGGCGGATCTGCTCCCAAGTATACAGGAAAAAACGTGATTAATCCCATTGCTGCAATTTCGGCAGGCCAGATTATGCTTGAAATAATTAATGAGCCCAAAGCTGCTTCAATGATAGAAGGCGCCGTAATTAAAGTATTGCGTGATGACCTGAAAAGTGTATCAGCAGGAAAGATGGGATATACTACACAGGAAGTTGGCGACCTTGTAGCAGAGTATATAGATAGTGTTTGAAGGAAAGAGCTCACAGCTCATAGCTGATAGCTCATAGTAATCCGCCTGCGGCGGAAAGGCTACAAGCTGTCAGCTATCAGCTGTGAGCTAAAAATTACGGAGTAATTTATTCAAAGGTTAAAAAATCATGTCTTTAAAAAAATTAAATATAGCTGTGGCGGGAGCGACGGGTGCGGTAGGAAACCAGATGCTTACGTGCCTTGAGGAAAGAAAATTTCCTGTAAAATCGATTAAGCTTTTAGCTTCACGAAGGTCGGTAGGGCGAAAACTTCGTTTCAGGGGAGATTTGATAGCTGTTGAAGAATTAACGGAAGAATCTTTTAAAGGGATGGATATAGCACTTTTTTCTGCTGGTGGAACTGCAAGCAAAAAATATGCCCCACTTGCGGCAAAAGATGGATGTGTAGTAGTTGATAACTCAAGTACATGGCGAATGGACCCTAAAGTCCCACTGATTGTTCCGGAAGTAAACCCTCATGCAATCGCCGGTTATACAAAAAAAGGGATTATCGCAAATCCGAACTGTTCAACCATACAGATGGTTTTGCCGTTGAATCCTATACATAAAAAATACGAAATAAAAAGGATAGTGGTTTCAACATATCAGGCTGTATCCGGAACCGGAAAGAAAGCAATAGATGAACTTTTTGACCAGACAAGATCGATGATCAATTTTCTCGATTATGAGAATAAGGTCTATCCCCATAGAATTGCATTTAATTGCATCCCTCATATAGACGTTTTTTTGGATAATGGTTATACTAAAGAAGAAATAAAGATGGTTAACGAAACCAGAAAAATTTTAGAAGATGATAATATTGGTATTACAGCGACAACCGTCCGTGTCCCGGTTTATTTTGGACATTCAGAGTCTGTTAATATTGAAACGGAAAAAGAAATATCAGCAGACCAGGTGAGATCTCTGCTTGAAAAGGAACCTGGAATAAAAGTTTTAGATAACCCTAAGAAAAATATTTATCCGCTCGCTGTTGATGCTGCCGGACAGGATCTGACTTTTGTCGGGCGAATCAGAGATGATGAATCCGTCAAAAACGGTATTAATATCTGGATTGTAGCCGACAACATCCGTAAGGGTGCAGCAACAAATGCAGTTCAAATAGCTGAAATTCTGGCCAAGAATTATTTGTAGACGTTCACGGGTTCAAAGGTTCAGCGGTTCAAGGTTCCGTGCCCTGAACGTTGAACCCTGAACCTGTGAACCATTACGAATATTTATCGGGAGTATAATAGTGGATCGAATACCTATAACAAAAAAAGGCTATGAAGTTCTTAAAAGGGAACTGAATAATTTAAAAAAAGTTGAAAGGCCTCAAAATATAAAAGCGATTGAAGAAGCACGCGCTCACGGGGATCTTTCAGAAAATGCAGAGTTTGATGCCGCAAAAGATCGGCAGGGTTTTATTGAAGGCCGCATTGGTGAGTTGGCATTTAAACTGGCAAATGCGGATATAATTGACACTGACAGACTTCCCAGGGACAGGGCTGTATTCGGTTCAAAGGTAGTTATTGAAAATATAGATACAGGTGAAGATATTGAATATCAGCTTGTAGGACCTGAAGAGTCTGATATTGAGAAAGGCCGAATATCTGTTTCGTCACCACTAGGAAAAGAGATTATAGGAAAAAGACCGGGAGATGAGTTTGCCCTCCAGGTTCCGGGGGGCAGAAGAAATTATGAATTGGTAGAGATATTGTAGCCGTTCACGGGTTCAAAGGTTCAGGGTTCAGAGGTTGTCTAAACACAAATTTGAATTCCAGCGGGGATTCATAATCTCTGACTGGAGAAGGCATGAGAATAAAACAATTTGAGGATATTAAGGTCGACAAAAGCAACCCTGAACCTCTGAACTCTGAACTCTGGTCACCTACGGCGCCGCCAAAGGCGGGTAAACCTGTGAACGCTTACGAGATATTATAATCGTAGATAACGGAGGAAATAAAAGTGGCACGTATTACAGTTGAAGATTGTCTGACAAAAGTACCCAACCGCTTTATACTGGTAAACATGGTTGCAAAGCGAGTACGACAGATCCGTGAGGGATCTGAGTACCTGGTAAGTTCTCCCAAAAATGAGGATGTTGTTGTTTCTCTGCGAGAAGTTGCTGCAGGGAAGGTTGTTCTTAAATCGGAAACAGAGCCGGAAAAAGAGCCGGAAAAAGAACCGGAAGAAGAGCCGGAAAAAGAGCAAGACGAATTAGCTGCTGAAATCTGATTTTGTCGTTTGACAGTGATACATACAAAGCACTGAACAGATTTACAGGTAAGGCTCTGCACCATTACGATATGATTTCTGATGGGGATCGAATTGTTGTAGGGCTTTCAGGTGGAAAGGACAGCCTTACCCTGATGTGGATATTAAAGGAAAGGCTGGCCCGTATTCCTGTTAATTATGATCTGTTTGCTGTTTATATCGATCCGGGATTTAAAGGGGGATTTGGCCGGACCCTGGAAAAACATTGTGAAGAATCGGGATATAAGCTCAGGGTTGAATATACGGATTACGGAATTGTCGGACACAGTGAGAAAAACAGGGAAAACCCGTGTTTTCTTTGTTCCAGGCTGCGCAGGAAGCGCCTTTTCGAAATTGCAGACGAGCTTGGATGCAATAAGCTGGCGTTGGGACATACCAAAGATGATATAATCGAGACCCTGTTTTTAAATATCTGCTATGCAGGTGAGATCAGTACAATGATTCCTTCCCAGACATTTTTTAAGGGAAGATTTACGGTAATAAGGCCCCTGGCGTTTGTTGATGAGGATTTAATAAGACGATTTGCAAAAGAACAAAATTTTCCTGATTTTATTAATCCATGCCCCAGCGACGGAACTTCTAAACGTCACGAGATAAAAACGATTTTAAATAAGCTGTACCGGAGTAACAGAAAAATTAAAGGGAATATCTTCAGGGCCATGAGTAATGTTAAAAATGAATACTTATTAAAATAACGGTAAGCGTTCAAAGGTTCAGGGGTTCAGGGTTCAGGGTTTTCAAAAAACGGAGACGTTTAAGCTGAAATATCGACTTTCATACACGCAATGCGACTTGCGATCGAGCAAGATACGAGGTACTCACTTAAAATGAGATTATTTCATCTTGGCAGTAGGGCAGAGGTAGCGAAGAAACGTAACCCTGAACGGTGAACCTTGAACCTGTGAACGGATACCAAAATAACATGAAAGACATTCAAAATCAGCGCGATTATCGCAATATACCGATTGATAAGGTTGGGATAAAAAACCTGCGATATCCCATAACAGTTCTTGACCGGCGGAACGGATATCAACATACGGTTGCATCTATAAATATGTATGTTGACCTGCCTCATAAAAACAAGGGAACGCATATGAGCCGGTTTGTTGAAATCCTCCACCTGTTTCGACCGGAAATTTCTTTAAAAAAGATTTCAGATGTTCTGGATGAAATGAAAAAGCACTTGAATGCAGCATCTGCTCATATTGAAGTAACTTTCCCCTATTTTATTAAAAAGAATGCTCCTGTAAGTAATTCTCCGGGCCTGATGGACTATACCTGCAAGATTGCAGGGTCGAGTGGCCCGGATGGTAAACTTGATCTTGTTTCAGAAGTTGCAGTACCGATTTCTTCAGTATGTCCGTGTTCAAAAGAAATAAGTGAATTTGGTGCACACAATCAGCGCGGAGAGGTAAAGGTAAGTACACGGTTTAAAAAATTTATTTGGATGGAGGACATGATTGAACTGGTGGAAGAGTCCGCTTCGTGCGATGTCTATTCTGTATTAAAGCGCGTTGATGAGAAATGCGTTACGGAAAAAGGTTTTTCGAACCCAAAATTCGTTGAGGATATTGTTCGAGATGTTTCCAAAAAGCTGTATGACGACGACAATATCACCTGGTTTTCCGTTAGCGCGGAAAATTTCGAATCGATCCACAACCACAGCGCTTTTGCACATATTATAAGCAAGAAAGGTAATTATTAGAACTTAGCCTTGCAATTCACTTTGTGATAAATACTCTTCATAATCCTTTTTGTAGATTTTCCAGGTGTATTTATAAGCACCACAAATCGATATAATTTCCCCTCTGTGTTTTCAATATAACCGGCCCTTGTGTTTATTCCGCTAAGTGTACCTGTTTTATAAAATTCTCTGCCTTCATGGCGCATCAGGCTGTGGTAAGGCTCGAACTCTTTGAGAATTTTTTCCATGTCTTTTGCAGAAGTCCTGTTTTTCCTGGATATTCCCGAACCTTCAGTAATGTGAGTATGTTCCAGATAAAGAATATTATTAGCATAAGATAATGCTGCCGAAACGCCTTTATCAAGGGTTCCGGGCGGGCCATAAGCTTTTGCGCCTGCAGCAATGAGCAACTGATTGGTAGTGTAATTATTTGAAAACTCAAGAAGGCGCGATATGATTTCTTCCAGAGAGAATTTTGAGACATATCTGAAGATTAAGCGGTCTTTGTTTTTATGAACTTTACCTGTCTTTACACTGCCGGTAGTTTGTATTCCTTCGTTATTTAAGAAATACTTAATAAGGTGTCCGGCATAAAATGTGCATTCATTATTATTATGGGAAAAGACAATCCTCCCATGGCGCAGTCCGATTTTTTTTATTTTTTTCAGAGCAAAAGGCAAAAGAGGGGTTTGAGGTTCGGCACTGACATAGATGCCATTTGCCTGTTTGAAGTTTACAGTATTAAAATTAACACAAAGGGCGCCGTTTGGGGCATCATACGGCTGGGTTGATGGTGAGACTCCGGGAATTGTCAGGGGCTGTGTAAAATATGAATCATCTAAAACAATATCGCTTACCTTTTTAATCTTCGTACCAACCGTCCTTGATATTCCCAGCAGAACTTCAGAAATAAGCAGAGGATCGCCGTATCCCTTTATTTTAAGGTTTTTATCGTTATCCAGGTAAAATTCAGTAGTAAATTTATAATCGGGTCCAAGATAATGCAAAGCTACCAGAGCTGTAAAAATTTTCAGTATGGAAGCCGGAGAAAGTATCTTTTCGGAATTTTTAGAAAAGATGATTTTGCCGTCAGGGGCAGTAACAAGCAGGGCGTCATGCTTTCCGATCAGATT
>JAUWMJ010000066.1 GCA_030613225.1 Desulfobacterales bacterium | reverse complement strand
AAAAATTACCATTTTTCAAAGGTCTCCAAGTATTGTTGATCAGGCAGGACAAATCAAAGTTTAAAGCATTAATTATATTGCAGTGCAAAAAATATATATCGGATAGTTGTTTAGGTCAACAGTTTTAGCAAATTTAAGTTCACATGAAATCCCTGACAGTTAAAATAATAGTTGCTATTTTGTTTCTGTTTGATATTACTAATTTTTCTTTGATATTGAAGCTTACCTGGAACAGATGCAGCAGGAGGTAGTTGATAAATGACATTCAGAAAATTGATTACAAAAATCTTCTTACCCGGTTTACTATGCCTTTTTATTTTTTCAGGTTTGGCTGTTGCTTCCAGCCAGGATAATGTTCCAAGTCATGCTTCAGGAAACGCTGCGACAGTCGTTGATGAAGAGCATGCTGCCGCGGATGAAGAGCATGCTGCCGCGGAAAAAGGAAAAAAAGAAGTTCTTCACGGCGCAACAACACATGAGGCAGCAGGTGCAGGACATGGACATGCAAATTTAGGAGAGGTTTTGCCGCTATGGAGCTGCATTCCGTTTGCATGTATGCTGCTTTCCATAGCTCTCTTTCCCCTTGTTGCACCGAATTTGTGGCACCATCATTTTGGCAAAATTTCCGCTTTCTGGGCGGCATCTTTAGTGATACCATTTCTATTTGCTTTTAAAGGGACAGCCCTGCATGAAATTCTTCATATTGTCCTTGCCGACTATGTTCCATTTATTATCCTGCTTTGGGCCCTTTATACCGTTTCAGGTGGAATACTGCTGCGGGGCTCTTTGCGGGGCACGCCCATAGTAAATACGGTAATTTTGATTATTGGTACAATACTGGCTTCATGGATGGGCACAACCGGAGCTGCCATGCTTTTGATACGTCCATTTTTGAGAGCTAATGATTACAGGAAAAACAGAACATTCATGGTGGTTTTTTTCATCTTTCTGGTTGCAAATGTCGGGGGCTCCCTAACCCCGCTGGGCGATCCACCGCTCTTTCTGGGATTTCTCCATGGGGTCACCTTTTTCTGGACCTTCAATATAATGCCGCATATGCTTTTAACTGTGGGGATCCTTCTGGTAATTTACTTTTTCCTCGATTCATACCATTATAAAAAAGAAGGGGCGACAGTCCCGGAAAATGAGGCCAAAGAGCCGCTGAAATTAGAAGGAATACATAATTTTCTTTTTCTTGCAGGTATTGTCGGATCGGTACTAATGAGCGGAATGGTGGACTTAGGTGAGATCAACACACTTGGCATTCACAGGGCTGTGCAGGACTGGGTCAGAGACGGTCTCCTTATTGTTATGGGTATTCTTTCGCTGGTAACTACTTCAAAAATACTTCGCGAAGATAACGATTTTACATGGTTTCCGATTGTTGAGGTTGCTTATCTGTTTATAGGGATTTTCCTTACCATGATTCCGTGTCTTCTTATACTTAAGGCTGGGGCCAAGGGAGAACTTGCCTTCCTGACCAGTGCGGTGAAGGAGCCTGTTCATTATTTCTGGGTTACAGGTATGCTTTCCGCTTTTTTGGACAACGCACCGACTTACCTTACATTTTTTAACACCGCCATTGGAAGTTTTTATTCCGGGATGACGGAAGCTCAGGCCGTACCTCTTCTTATGACGGAAAACGCTGTCTATCTTAAAGCAATATCCACAGGCGCGGTCTTCTTCGGTGCCTGCAGCTATATTGGTAACGCGCCGAACTTTATGGTACGATCAATTTCCGAGGAAGCAGGCACGCCCATGCCAAGTTTTTTCGGCTACATTTTAAAATATTCCCTGGTATTTTTAATTCCGACTTTTATAGTTGTAACTTTCATTTTCTTTTAGGACAAAAATGGGAAAAATTATAAAAGAATCAAACATCGCTATTGTCGGAGGAGGCATGGTTTGCAAGGCAATCCTCCAGATTATATTTAGCGATAACTTTAAAGGCCAAAGACCTAATATACTGGGCGTAGCTGATAAAGATGATAGTGCCGAAGGGTTAAGGTATGCAAGAGAAAAGGGGATATACACTACCAACAATTATAAAGAGCTGTTTGAATTTAAAAACCTTGATTTAATCATGGAGTTGACAAAGGATGAAAAGTTCAGGGAGACGATAAAAAAGACTAAACCCCCCGGTGTGAGTTTGATTGATCATTTCGAGGCCGTGTCGGTATGGAATTTCTTCCAAATTGAAGAAGCAAAAACTAACTTTATAAGAAGATTACATAATAGTAAAGATGACTTTGAAAAAATAGTAGAGTTATTTAAGGGATATTCCGACCACTTTGAAAAGATAATCACAGAAAGGAGCAACTATTCGCAAAAAATAAGGAGGGAACTGGTTGAAAGCCAGAGAGCCATGGCTCAAATAATCCAGGGGAGTACTGTACCCACATTTGTTATAAATAAGGATCATATTGTTACCCACTGGAATAAGGCATGCGAGAAACTTACAGGATTATCTGCTGATGAAATAGTCGGAACAAATCAACACTGGAAGCCCTTTAGATCCGGAGAGCGACCTACCATGGCTGATGTTATACTAGATGAAATGAAAGTGGAGGATATAAAAAGATATTACGGTGCAAAATGGGGTAAATCGGATTTGCTCGAAGGAGCGTATGAAGCTGAAGAATTTTTCCCGAACCTTGGAGAAAACGGAAAGTGGCTTTTTTTTACAGCGGCTCCCATAAAAGGGCCTGATGGAAAGCTGGTTGGGGCTATTGAGACTCTCTGGGATAAAACAGAGGAAAAAAGGGCGGTGCATAGTCGTGAACGTCATAACAGGGAACTTTCCGCCCTTTGTTCTATTTATACAGCATTAAGTTCTTCTTTGAGCCTGGAGGAAAGGCTGAACGAGGCCTTTTATGAGATAGTCGATTATTTATTAGTCGGCGGTGTCTGTGTGTTTCTGTTGGAACCGGATGGAAATGTTTTCCTTAAATACACTTTTGGAATCGGTAAAGATCTTTATGTTGATGACAGCCGGGACAGTATGATTCATAGAGTATTTCGGAAGGGAGAACCAGCCGTATTTGAAGGCATAACAGAGAACGACGAAGGTGAAATCGGGCTTTTTGCAAAAGAAGGCATAAAATCTTTAGTATATGTTCCGATTCGGGCCAAAGAGAAATCCGCATATGGTGTTTTGCGGGTTGTCAGCAGGCGCTTAAGAAGGTTCGACCCTGAGGAAAGAGATATTTTGGAGTTAATTGGAAGCAGAATGGGAGCAGCCCTTGAAAATTCCATGCTTAATGAACAATGCAGGAGATCAGAAGAGAAGTATAGATCTCTTTTTAATAATGATCCTCACCCTATTTTTATTCTTAACAGGAAAACATTTGAAATCCTGGATATCAATAAAAGGGCTGAAGAAGGATACGGTTACTCAAGAGATGACTTTTTGGGGATGAATTTTTTAGATCTGGGGGATGGAAGGAGCGAAGAAATACCAAACGCTGTAAGGAATTTATCTAAAGATAAATCGAAGCTTTTTTTAAAAAGGCGCCATTTAAAAAAAGGGGGGATACCATTTTTTGTAAATATAAATATTTGTAATGCGGAATATGCTGGTGGGCATGTCCTCTTAGCCACTACAACCGATATTAGCGAGAGCATTGAAAAGGAAGCTCAACTGATACAGGCCAGTAAAATGACGACCCTGGGAACAATGGCAGCAGGCATGGCCCATGAAATAAATCAGCCGCTGAATGTAATCCAGGTCTGTGCTGATTTCTTTTTGAAAATGATAAAAAAAGGAAAATCCATAAGTGATGAAGATTTAAAGTCCATGGCCAGAGATATCAGCAGCAATGTACAGCGGGCTTCTGAAATTATAAAACATATGCGTGATTTTGCCAGGCAGTCTGACGCGGTCAAAACAAAGGTAAATATTAACGATCCTATTAAAGATGTATTTAAAGTGCTGGGCCATCAATTGAAAGTCCATCAGATCGAACTGGAACTCGATCTTGATCCTGAACTGCCCTGTATTATGGCCGATCATAACCGTCTGGAGCAGGTCTTTATTAACCTGGTGACAAATGCGGTGGATGCCATGGA
The DNA here is from genome assembly GCA_030613225.1 of Desulfobacterales bacterium. The sequence goes on along the minus strand of JAUWMJ010000066.1, from coordinate 5,990 downwards.
TAAAAAAGGCGATGAACTGGGAGACATGGACTGGAAAAGGCTGCTGAAGATAAAATCGTTTTCTGAAAATGGGCAGGCCGTTGTTACAGTTACAGATACAGGCACAGGTATTCCCAAAGAGATAATAGATAAGATATTTGAACCATTCTTCACGACAAAGGAAGTAGGCAAGGGAACAGGATTGGGTGTCAGTATCAGTTACGGAATAGTAAAAGACTATAACGGCGCCATTGAAATAAAAAGTGAAGTAGGCAAAGGCACAACATTCGAATTAAGATTTCCGGTCTCTGAATAATGCAAAAAATTTTACTCCCAAAAATTTTACTCATAGACGATGAAGAAGACATAGTCAGAGTCCTTTCCATGTCACTGAAAAGCGATGGATATGATGTTGTGAGCGCTCTGAGTGGAAAAGAGGGCCTGGATGTATTTAAAAAAGAATCTCCCGATATCATCCTTACGGATATAAAGATGCCCGGTATGGATGGCATAGAGGTTTTAAAGAAGGTTAAAAAGATTAATCCTGAAACAGAGGTGATCATCATCACAGGTCACGGAGATATCGACACAGCCATAGAAGCTCTTCAGTATGGCGCTTCTGATTTTGTAAACAAACCTGTCAGAGATGAAGCTCTTTCCATCGCCCTTGATAGAGCAAAAGAAAAAATTGATATAAGGCTGAAACTAAAAGAATATACCGATGATCTGGAAAATATGGTTAAGATAGCCACTGAGGAGGTAAAAAGGAAATCAGATTTTCAAACAAAGCTGATAAAAAGTTCCAATGACGGCATTGTGGCTACAGATGACGATTGGAAAATAGTCGTTTTTAATCCGGGGGCGGAAAGAATCTTTGGGTATTTACGATCTGAAGTTATTGGAAAGATGAAGGTTGTCGATCTGTATCCATCGGAAATAGTCGGAGCTTTCAAAAGCGAGGCCGAAAATAAACGTAATAATAAAGAGTTGCCATGGAGAGAAATCACAGTTTTATCAAAAGACGAGAAAAATATCCCGGTAAGATTTACAGGAACTGTTTTATATGAAGAAGGTATGGCTATGGGAAGCGTTGCTTTTTTTCAAGACCTCAGAGAAATAAAGCGGCTTGAAAATGAATTGATCAATTCGGAAAGACTGGCCGCTGTCGGTCAGACTGTGGCCGGGCTGGCCCATTATATTAAAAACATACTCATCGGCCTAAAAGGGGGCAGGTATATCGTTGATGTTGCACTTGACAAAAATGATACTGATAAGTTAAAAAATGGGTGGCAGGCGATAAAAAGAAATATCGGGCGGATATCCGATCTTGTTTTGGATTTGCTTACCTATTCCAAAGAAAGAGAACCGGAATATGAAAACTGTCTGCCCAATGAAATCGTCAATGATGTCTGTGAACTTGTTGAAGCAACAGCAAGGGAACATCATATTGAAATCATAAAAGATTTTGACTTTTCCATCCATGAAGTATTAATGGACCCCAGGTCTATTCACCGCTCTTTATTGAACCTGGTCTCAAATGCCATTGATGCCTGTACTGCTGATGAGGATACGAGTAAGAAATGGCAGGTTCATGTAAAGACAGTCCTTGAAAAGGGTAATAGTATCAGGTTTGAGGTAAAGGATAATGGATCCGGAATGAGCGATGAGGTCAGGGAAAATCTTTTCGAATCCTTTTTCAGCACAAAAAAGGGCAAGGGTACCGGGCTCGGTTTGCTCGTTACCAGAAAACTTATAGAAGAGCATAAAGGGGAAATAAATGTAACATCCCAACAAGGGAAGGGGACAACTTTTACTATTTGGCTGCCCTATAAAGAGTTAAGCAATACTGACACAACTGCTACCTGAACATGATGATTTGAGCTAATGAAAAGGGTGCAGTTCCTCTAATCTCCCTATAAAATATACGGCTTATCGCGGATTAGTGTGTAAACAGGTTTCAGGTTTCAGGTTTCGCTCACTTCGTGAGTTTCATTTGCCTGGCGTTGCTCGGCGTCATTGAAAACAACAAATTACTAACAACGACAGCTCTCGAAGCGAACTCGCTCCTGAAACCTGAAACCAAAGAGGCTGCCACAAGAAATACCATAGAGCCAATTATGTTAATTGAAAGAGATGAGAGTATCTGCGCTCTAATGAAAACAGGTGGGGAGGATTTATTATGAGCAAAAAAGTGCTTTGTGTTGACGATGATCCGGATATCAGATTATTTGTCGTAACAGTTCTGGAAGAAAACGGTTATACTGCTTTAACTGCATCAAACGGAGAAGAGGGCATTAAGATAATAAGAGAAAAGAAGCCGGATCTGGTTATTCTCGATGTTCTGATGCCAAGGCAAAGCGGAATTAAGATGTATCGTGAGTTAAAGACGGACGACTCGTTAAAAAACATTTCCGTTATTATGCTATCCGGCATCGCCAGGCGGACATTCCTTCGCTCCCAGGAAGCTTTGACTGAATTTGGCAATGAGAATGTACCTGAGCCGGAAGCTTATTTGGAAAAGCCGGTTGAACCGGAAGAGCTGGCCGAGATGATAAAAAAAGTTATAGGCTGACTCCCGGCTTTAAAAGCAGGGACAAGGTTGGAATCTTAAAAACTGTTGGAATAAATTAAGTAGAATCAGAGAAAAATTATGAAAATTAAAAAGCTTTTGTTTGCAACTAAACTCGAGGAATTATGGTTTGATGCCTTGCAATCTTTAATGGATCTGAGAAAGGCGGATTTAAACCATGTAGTATTTCTTAATGTGATAGAAAGAGACAAGGTGGCCATGCGAAGGGGGACCGGATATCAAAAGGGAGAAGAGATTAAGTTAAGAGAGATGGCCAATGTACGCTTTATTGACTGGGCGGAGACTCTTTTTGAGCAGGGCATGGAAGTTGGTGCTTATATTGTTGTAGGAAATCTGATTCAACAGATTATCACAGCAGTTCAGAAAGAGGAAGTTGATCTCATTGTAATGGGTCATCATAAAAAGACAAAGATAGAAATACTATTTTCAGGTTCGGATATTACAGAACTGCTTCGAAGAACTTTAGCTCCCATCCTGGTTTATAAATATATCTTAGATGCCGGAGATAAAATCAGATCCCCTTTTGAAAAGCCTTTACTGGCAACTGACTGGTCTCCTGCAAGCCACAGGGCGGCAGAATATCTGTTAGGATTAAAGAACGTCATCAAAACAGTAAGAATTATTCACGTTGCCGGGGATAAACAATTAAACGGACTTTCAGCAATGGAAGTGCAAAAATTCAGAAAGGAAAACAGGAAAAAACTTGATAAAGTGTGCGAAACTTTTGAAGCTCAAGGCATAAATGCTGAGCCTCATTTCTACATAGGTGATACTACTGACGAGGTAGAAAAAGCAGCCCAGGAATTCAGGGCAAGTATGATTGTCATGGGAGCAACCGGAAAAGGAGCGATAAGAGAAAGATGGCTGGGAAGTGTTCCCATGGAGCTTGCTGAAAAGTCCGCTTTTTCCACTTTGCTGGTCCCTTCAGAGGATAAGCCGTAAGACAATTAATAAAAAAGGATATCTACCGCCTATGGAAGATAGGAAATTACTTTATGCTACCGATTTAAAAGAAAAGTCCCTTTCTTTTAACCTGCTGGAAGGGATCCTGCCTGTGCGTGAGCTCGATTTTGATGCGATTGCCTTTCTACAAACCACTCCCTATGATTCCTGGATGAAAGGATTATCTGATTTAAATATCAAGTCAAAAATCATATTAGATGATCAATTACTGCCGCATGGGATTTTAAAGGCAGCAAAAAACGAAGGAGCATCACTTATCGTTGTTAATCTCGAAAGGAAGGAAGGAAAGACGTCTCGGAGTTCGATTATCAGGCAATTAATAAAAGAATCCTCTCTCCCACTACTTTTTATCAACAGTGCAAACCATAAACAAGAACCTGACAAAAAAGGATTATTTGCCCACATTGTCTTTGCAACAGACTGGTCTTACAAGTCTGAAAAAGCGCTTGCTTTTCTTCTTGGTTTTAAAAAAATACTTGGTGAAATGGAAATTGTTAATGTTATTAAAGGAAAACTGACTATAAAAGAAATGCGGGAACTTAAAGACAGGCTCGCCGAGACCCGAAAAATATGCCTTGATAACAAAATCGACGCAGAATCGCACATTTATGCCGGAAAGACTTCAGAAGAAATTTTGACGGCAGCCAGAGATTACAAGGCTGCCATGATTGTTGTTGGCGGAGAGTCTGAGAAAAAAGGTTTAAGCAGATTGTTCAAAAAGAGTTCTTCATGGAAAGTTGCGTGTGAAGCCGATCTGCCGGTGCTCGTTGTTCCTTGATCTTATCGATCAATCCAGCCGGATTTAGCTCGTTTTTTAATTGACAATTCGCAATTAACTATTCACTATTTGATTTTAATACCGCTTGCAGCGGGATCAATTGTGAATTGAAAATTGATAATTGTTAACGATAATAGCCCATTTTAACAGAAATAAGAAAAGGATTTACGTTGTGGAAGTAACCCTTCTAATAGAAGCTATGGATACTTCATTTCGTCTTATGGAGGATGCCAGGAGTCAGGCTGTAGATTTATTAAATACTGCTGTTAAGCTGACATCAGAAACAAGAGATATTGAAGAAAAAAATATTCAGGCCATTTTTACAGGAGCTCAGGAAACAAAATCCGGCTTCCAGAATCTGGTTGTAACCTTTTTAATGCTTTTTGCTTTCTGGGTACTTTTATCAGGAAAGTATGATTTATTCCATCTTACTTTAGGTGTTATCTGCTCTCTGCTTATCGCATATCTAACACACGATCTACTATTTGCCAATGTCAGGGTTGGAGACGCTCGAGTGATTGCATACAGATTTTTTGCCTATATACCCTGGCTTCTTTACCAGATCATAACAGCAAATATCTATGTTGCTTCCGTGGTTTTGGGGCCAAAACAACGTGTGGATCCCCAAATACTAAGGTTTAAAACAAAACTGGAAAGCGATATTTCCTGGGTGACACTTGCAAATTCCATCACCCTCACACCAGGGACAATTACCATGGACATAAAGGACGGAGAATTTATTGTCCATGCTCTGGATAAGAAGGTGGCCGACGATCTGCATGCAGGTGAGATGGAAGACAGGATCGCCCATGTCTTTATGGAGGCTGATCATATCTATGTTCAGGATGCACTTGATGTAGCGCCGATATTTGGGGAGTTGAAAAAAGGTCTATAAAAAGGAAACTAATATGATACAAAAAAGTGATGATATTATTATAAAGACCCTGGCGCGCATTCTTGTGCCGTTTATTCAGATTTATGCCCTTTATGTAATTATGCACGGGCATTATAGTCCCGGTGGAGGGTTTCAGGGAGGTGTGATCCTGGCAGCAAGTATAATACTGCTTATGATAACTCACGGTTTTAAGGATACTCAGAAGAGAATGTCTGAAAAAACTGTTGCGATTTTCAGCAGTGCAGGTGTTCTTATATACGCTGGAATCGGGGTTGTATGCCTGATTCTGGCCGGAAATTATCTTGATTACAGCAAGCTGGCAAAACTCCTTCGCGTAGATCCTGCCCATGCACGATCCCTTGGGATTCTTGGTATTGAAATCGGTGTAGGTCTTGCTGTCATGGCTGTCATGTTTTCCGTCTTTTTTGATATTTCCAGGGGGGAAACCTCACAAAAAGATGAAGACAAATAAAGAATCCACGCCCGTCGAAGATCCCGTCAAGCGGGGAAGGACGTGGTTTTACAAATTGAATAAAGTTAACCATCAACCTTGAGGTCTTTTTAATGAACGAATTTTTACTTAGCATCGGTATGGGATTATGTGTTCTTGTTTTTCTTATTCTCTACCGTGTTGTATTCGGTCCGGGCGTATTTAACAGAATGGCTGCGCTTTCGGCCATAGGCACAAAAACACTGATCATACTTTTGATCATTGGATTCCTTTACAACAGGGTTGATATGTTTGTAGATATCAGCATGGTTTATGCCCTCCTTAATTTAATCGG
>JAUWMJ010000234.1 GCA_030613225.1 Desulfobacterales bacterium | reverse complement strand
AATTTCCAAAACCTTGTTGAAATTAATTTTGATGAGACACCGGAAAAACAACAGTTATTTGCAGGCAAAGAGGTTAATGATGTACTTAGAATGATTGAAGTTGATCAAGGCCAGCCAATTATTCCGCAAAAGACCCTGTTTTTTCTTGATGAAATTCAATCTGCACCGAATATCCTTGCCCAGTTGCGTTATTTCTATGAAAAATTACCGGAGCTGCATATTATTACCGCGGGCTCGTTGCTTGATTTTTCTTTAGCGGAGCACGAATTTTCGATGCCGGTGGGGCGTATTGAATACATGTTCATGGGGCCGATGACGTTTGGAGAATTTCTCCTTGCCAACAATGAGCAATCGGCAGTCGCTTTTCTCCATGACTATGAAATGGGGCAGGAAATACCTCAGCCAATCCATAACAAATTGATGAATCTCATCAGGGATTACTATGTCATCGGTGGAATGCCGGCAGTGGTCTGCGCTTACAAGGAACAACGGAACTGGGAAGATGTGTTAAGAGAGCAGCGCAGTATTTTGCAAACGTTTATCGATGATTTTGCAAAATACCGCCGTAGAATCAATCCACTTCGATTGAGAAAGGTTTTTGTAAATATACCCCGAATGGTGGGCCAAAAGTTAAAATATTCTCATATTGACAGGGAAGAAAGGGCTAAGGACCTGGCTGTTTGCGTTGAGCTGCTTGAAATGGCACGCCTTATCAATCGTGTTGTACATTCCGCATGCAACGGTTTGCCGATTGGCGCCGAAGCTAAAGAAAAAGATTTCAAACCGCTTTTTCTTGATATCGGCCTTTTATGCAACGCCCTGGGATTAAAACTTACGGATTTTCATATGCAAAATAAGTTGTCGCTTGTCAACAATGGCCCGGCGACTGAGCAGTTTATCGGCCAGCATTTACTCTATTCAGGCCCAGGTGATGAAGTTCCGGCGCTATTTTATTGGAACAGGGAAAAAAAGAATTCGTCCGCCGAAGTCGATTATGTTACCACGGTAGCCGGAAAAATCATTCCGGTGGAAGTGAAGGCGGGAAAAACTGGAACACTGAGATCACTTAAACTGATGATGTTTGAAAAGAGACTACACCTGGCCGTGAGGTTCGATGCCAATCCGCCTTCACAAATGGATGTGACCGCCAAAATTCCCGCCAGGGGCAGTTGCCGATTTAAGCTGCTTTCACTTCCGCTTTATTTAGTGGATCATTTCATACGATTGGTGGAAGCGGAGATTAAGAGCTCACACAGGTAAGCGCAGGCTCCGAAAACAACTTCACATTTTAAGCAAATACTGGATATAATCACTATATACAGACCTCGTAGATTATAGCGTATCATGGTGCAATATTTTGGACAAAAAGCTCCGTTTTCAGTCTATGTTTTGGGTTGAAAGGTTCACAGTTCAAAGGTTCAGAGGTTATCCGCCCTCACATTAACCCAAAGGAATCAATAGGTAAGAAAAAAAGCGCTAAGCACTTAACCTTGAACCGGGAACCCTGAACCTTATAACCCAGACCGGCCTGGTGTCCAATTATTTTGCGATTCCATGTTATATCAAGGTTTCCGGTCATTTTTGTAAGGTGAATAACGAGGTCTGTTATAGAAATAAATTGACAGTATTTTCAATAAGTATATACTTAAGTGTGTATACAGAAAAAGAAACGTCTTATATGATTCCGTAATAGGGGGCAAACTCATGCCACAAAAAAAGAAGGTTGTTGTGACAACGACTCGAGTTTTTAAATCAGGAAATAGTCAGGCGGTCAGGTTGCCAAAGGAATTCTCCGTCAAAAGCAAGGTGCTTGAAATTTTCCGCCGTTGTGACGAAATTGTGCTTCGGGAATCGGCCAAAGGATTGGCTCGGGCTTTTGAGCTATTATCCAACCTTCCTGACGAATTTTTCGCTGAAGACCGCCAAGATACGCCGCCACAGCATCGCGAGGGATTGTGATGCCCACTCGCTATCTGTTGGACACTAACATTTGTATCTACATTCAACGTCATAAGCATAGGGAAGTGTTAGCTCGTTTTTAAACCTGGTGATGCTGCGATTTCAGTTATCACGTGGGGGGAACTGCTGTATGGTGCCGAGAAAAGTCAGCAGCGCAAGAAGGCTTCGCAGTTGCTCGAGGAGTTCAAGACCTTTGTTCCTGTTTTGCCAATGCCGGAGAATGCCGGAAAAGCTTATGGAGTCATCCGTGCATCACTGGAGTCCAAAGGAAAGCCTATCTGTAACAACAATTTATGGATCGCAGCGCATGCTAAGGCGGCAGCCCTTATTATAGTAACCAACAACGAGCGAGAATTTCAACGCGTACCAGGTTTGAAAGTCCGGAATTGGGTTGGCTGAAAAGGTTTCTGAAATTTGGAAAAACTATCCCCTCCTCTTCAAGTTGGAAATTAGTAAATTAAATAGCAATTCCCCGTATGTGTCTTAGAAAGCCCATTTTACCCCCAACTGAAAATGTAGCTGTTGTCAAATGAAATTTGAGAATCCAGCATTCCGAGCTATTACCATTCATGTCTCATATGCAATGAATAAAGAAAACGATTTGGAGTATACTTCAACCTAGATTTCAAGGCAGTGCAGTCGCCCTATATCAGATTCGAGGTTTCAGATATGGACTCTTTTCACGGCTGTTTTTACACAGGGGCACTTTTACCTTGTATTTTATTCAAACTTTGCTAATAGTATCCTTGTATATTCTGCAGTAAATGATTTTTTGTGTATATGAAAATCTATATTTGAAAAAGAGGCACAGAATGACAACGAACATAATAAGGGATATTGATCCGGAACTGGTTAAGTGGAAAGAGAGTCGTTCACGACGTCCTCTCCTTGTAAGGGGAGCACGTCAGGTGGGAAAGACGTATTCCATAATCGAATTCGCAAAAGGAGCATTTGAAAACCATGTGGCGGTGAATTTTGAAGAACGACCTGAATTTTCCATGTGTTTTCAATCTCTTGATGTAAAGGAAATCATGGACAAGATTTCCGTTCTGTCAGGATCAGAGATAACGGCCGGGAAAACCCTTCTTTTTTTGGATGAAATTCAAGAATGTCCGCAGGCAATAGTAGCGTTGCGCTATTTTTATGAAAAACTCCCTGAACTGCACGTTATTGCAGCAGGTTCTCTCGTTGAATTTGCCTTTAGGAGCAACGAATTCAGGATGCCTGTGGGACGCATAACTTTTCTTTTTATGGGCCCGCTTTCATTTGATGAATTTCTGGGAGCTCTGGGATTTGACAAACTCAGGCAATACTTGGCAAGCGTAAACATTGGCTCAGGCATCGACCCGTTGTATGACAAGGAGCTTGAAAAACTTCTTAGAAAGTACCTGATTCTTGGAGGTATGCCTGGAGTTGTTTCAGAATATTTGAAAGACATTTCTCCTGAAGAAATCAACATGGTTCAAACATCCATTATTAAAACTTACCAGGCGGATTTTTCCAAGTATTCATCGACCGCTAAACACAAGTACCTTAAAGATGTTTTCATATCAGCTCCGCGTATGGTTGGACAGAGGTATAAGTATTCTCACGTCAACCCGCATGTACAGTCACGGGATTTAAAAGACGCCCTTCTGCTTTTGGAAGAAGCCCAGTGTTTGAACAGGGTGATACATTCGTCAGGACAAGGGGTACCTCTTGGCGCCCAAACAAATGAAAAGAAATTCAAGATATTGTTTCTTGATGTTGGCCTGATGCAAAGATCGCTCGGATTAGGAGCCGAATTGATGTTTCACGACAATCTTTTGACTGCAAATTTGGGCAGTGTCATAGAACAGTATGTCGGGCAGGATCTCCTTGCAGCAATTGATTGGTATGAGGAAAGAAACATATATTTCTGGGCAAGGGACACAAAAAGCAGTAATGCCGAAGTTGACTACCTCGTGACATCAGGATCAACAGTTTACCCGGTCGAGGTTAAGTCCGGAAAAACCGGAACACTGAAAAGCATGCGCCTTTTTTTAAAAGAACACCCCTCCTGTCCGCTCGGGATTCGCTTTTCCATGCAAAAGCTTTCATTTTACGATAGGATTCTTTCAATCCCTCTGTACATGGTCAAGCATTGGGAGCGCATTGTTAAATCAATAGTTTGATATAGCCGTACCCCGGTTAAATAGTGCCTGAACGAAAACCAGGATTTTTTGTCGAGATCCCCCGCCAAAAAGCGGAGGGATAAAAAGGCGTAGTGGATTTGCAGGGACGAGACTATACAAATAGTATGTCGAGTTCCTGAAAAACCGCTACAACGCAGTAGATGGGACTTTTTACGACGCCATCAAGGATTTGACATGTCGTTTTTACTGCGCTAATAATAAAAACCGTTAAACTACTCTATCGTGGTTTTGGCTTATAAATTTTATGGAAACCAGCAAGCCTAAAGTCAAAAATTATTGTAGTAGTCCTGGTGATTGTAGTAAAATAATTACCTTTAAAACCGCCACAAATAATAAACTTTATAAAATCTTTTTCACAAAAAAATATCATCGCGGAACAACAATTAAAGACTATAAGAGAAATATGTTTACTACAAAAAATTTTGAAGAATTAACAGCAGGGCTGACTGAATATGAAATAAACGCCATTAAAGCTGGGGTTATACAAAACGGAATGAGTAAGGAAGCGGTTCTTATCTGCTATGGTCCTCCTCCCGAGCATGCTACGCCCAATCGTAACAGCAATGTCTGGCGCTACTGGAAAAACAAAAAAAACAACGGAAAGAATATTATTCAACAGCAAAAACAGGACAGGTCCTGAAAATTTCAGAATAGAAGAGAGTGACCAAGAAACTGCTGCCGGTTTTGAAGAAAAAATCTTGTTATTGAAAAGACTGTTGGATAAGGGTTTGATAACTCAGGAAGAATATGACAAGAAAAAAACAGCACTACTTGAAAACCTGTAGTCAGAAAGCAGATTTCTGACTTCTTTAAGACTCCTTGGAAATTTAAAGTATTACAGCCCCTTTCAGGGGCAACTCAAAGCCGGGCCCTCAGGACCCGGCTTTTTTACTTTTTACCGTTAACTTGAGCCGCAAGTCAAGGATTTGACACACGGCTTTAAAATATGGCGTATTTTGTCTTATTCAAGCTATCCCGTTTTTTGTAAACATTCCCAATTGCCTTGAATTAAATGATATTTTATTATTTGTGCCTTTTGGCATGGTTTCTGCATACATTAATAAAGAAAAGAAAAAAATATGCTTTTGCTCTCTTAAGGCATAATATGGAAACAATGACTTCAGATTTTTTTAAAAATGCCGATAATAAAAATAAAGAGTTTAAAACATCAGGTGGAGTTTTAAAGCTGAAAAAATATATAAAAGGGGTGATTTAAATGACAAGTCCGATGGTAAGTTTCTGCAAAAAGGGAATGATGTCTGTTTGTATGGCTGCCGGTGATACAGAGCAAAACAGATGTGAATTCTATGAAAAATCCAGTTTGAAAAACAAGTGCATGTATTTTATTTTTGATGAATACTGCGATTGTTTAAAAGCCCAGATAAACGCAGTTAAATAATGATGAATTCGTAAAAAGTCGAATTCATCAGGTTTTATGTTTTAGGTTAATTATATTATCTGTTTTTTAACAGATACTTAAAACGTTTCATAAAAAGTGCTTTTTTACTTTTTACGAGACCGTCAATAATAGGAGCTTCAG
>JAUWMJ010000280.1 GCA_030613225.1 Desulfobacterales bacterium | reverse complement strand
CTGGTGGTAAAAAAAGGAGGTATGGATTCCGAAATTCTCGATTTCCTGTTTGGGCGGCCTCTTACGGTAACGATAAAACCCTTCGGTTTTATCTACTCTTCGGAAAATTCGTCTTCAACAAAATCATCTATATCTTCTATGGGCTCGTCTATTGCCTCTAAAGCTTCCGATATCGATTCTTCCACCAGTTCTTCCACCGGTTCCACTTCCTGAGTTGGTTGAGGCTGTGGCGGTTCCTGAACTGATTCTCCCCATATATATCTGCCGTATTTAAGATATCCCTGGACATTGTTCAATCGTGCATCCACGTTGATATCTGTCGGTATTACATTACCTGAAATCAGCGACTGGAGATACTTCGCCAGATCCATACAGCCACCTCCTGTTAAAATAATAGTATCAATATCCCAGTCTCCTGCCCATACACGATCGATTTCATTTGCTATTGTCCCGGCCAGTTGAGCGTAAACCTGATCTCTTATTTTTGAGAAATTGATTCCATGCCCCTTCATTTTAATGGTTCCCTGTTCTGCCGCCTTGTATAAGCGGTACAGTTCAACGCTGACTCCGGACTTTTCACGTAATTTATTCGAAATTACGGCAAACGCTTTTGAAATTCCGGTATCCATCGTTCTGCTGCTCCGATTTATATACCGCAAACGATCCATAATTGAAAAATCCGTTGTCCTGAACCCGATATCGACTACACCCACTTTCTGTTTCGCCAGTTCCTTATTGACGATTTTACCTCTGTCATCCATAAGGAGGTTTAGAATTGTTCCCAGGGGCTGCGGAAGCATGCGAACCTTATTAATGTAGATTTCTTTTACAATCTTTCTGCCATCAGGCTGGCAGTATGATACCTTGTGATGCCCGGTAAGGATTTCATTAAACCGTTCGTGGTTGTGCTTAAAATATCCTATTGGAAGTCCTGACACAATGTTGATCGGAACATTAACAGAAGAATCGTTTTTTAAAAAAACACCGGCAACTGTGAGCGAAAGAACTTTAACAAATTCAGATATCAGCTTTTCCTGGTCCAGAGTAAAACTGATCACGTTCGACTGCTGCTCAGCAAGATCTCCAATAAAATATGACTTGCCGTCTATCGTAACGTTGAAATAGTTCGAAAGAGAAGCTTCGCCGAAATCGACCCAGAATTGTAAATCCGTTGCATCCCCAAAAAGAGATTTAAAAATCAAGGTCTCTTTGCCGTCGGTCGCTTTCGTAAAACCGAAACCTATATCAATACCAAGGACCTCCATATTTATCCTCCATGATTAATAAGAAAACTATTAAATGTTCGAGCCGGTTTCGAAACGTTTCAGTTCGAAGTCGGATGTTACTATAGATCATCACAAACAAAAAGTCAAAAGAATCAACCTTGATAAATTCGTTAAAAGTCTTTGAATAAGCGCCGGATGGCATCGTTCCAAGGCTCATATACATCCGCTAAAAATCAGCGGGATAAAACCGCTACAACACAGTAGATGAGTCTTTTTACGACGCCATCAATCCTGTAAAATTGTCCATTCGATGTGGGAAGTAGTTTTTATCAAAGATGCAACATGACCCTTGAAAAAGAATTGTTCTACAAACCATTTTTTATTTTTGTAGTTTATGATAAGATTATTGTCATCTATGATCCGGACAATGCGGCATTTTGACAGATCTGTAAGACCTGTTCCACCTGCTTTCAACACAGCTTCCTTTGATGTCCAGTACCTGAAAAAAAGTGTCAACGGGTCGGTATCTGAAAGTGCCCATTCCCTGTCATCAGCTGTTTTTTTAAAAAGTGCTTTTGAACACGGCCTGATTTTTTCAATATCGATTCCAATCTGCTCTGAAGCAATCACGCCCCCAACATATTCCGGCTTATGTGTAATAGACCAGTAATTTCCGTCAAATGGCAAGGGAGAGCCGCTATCTCCCTTTATGAGCTCTCCCAGCTTAATACCGCTTTTTTCAGCAGATATTTCAAGAGCTCGCCTGGCATGCCGGCTCAGGTATTTTACCCTGGCCCTGCGCGTGAGTTCCTTTGCGCTGTCCGGAACAGAAAGTATTACCGGGTAAATAACCCAATTCTTTATTTTCGATTTTTTGTCTTCTATTATGCTCAAATCTACTCGGCCATTACACTTTTTACAGTTAGAGTGAAAAATAAGAAAAAAGAAAAGAATCGTTATTAAACAGGGAATACATATAACACTTCGATCCTATCTTGCAACTTGTAAATTTATGGTAAGGCCAGCCATTCCGATTAATAAAAAGCCCATATCAATGTCACCTTGAAAGAGGCTATATTCAACCATGCTTTACCCATCATCCTTTCGCTTTAACAATCTGATTTTTTTACAGCTCAACATTGACTTTTTATACAAATTTGGATATGTTTAACATAATTGAATGAAAGAGAAAGGAGTTAAATCATGCCCAACGAATTTTCTGCAATTATTAAAAAGGATGATGACTGGTTTATCGCTTATTGCCCGGAAATTCCTGGCGCAAATGGTCAAGGTCACACCAAAAAAGAATGCCTGCAAAGCCTATCAGATGCGATAAAACTCATTCTTGAAGATCGAAGAGAAGACTCATTAAGAGGTATTCCGGACGATGTAATGAGGGAGGTGGTCACGCCATGCGCTTCTTAAACATCTACGTTTGCATGGATGTTATCTCAAGAGAGAAGGTCGTTCCCATTCACTTTGGTGCAATCCACAAACAGGTCATACTGAGGCCGTTCCACGACATACTGAAATCCCCAATAAGTTAGCAAAAAAAAATCTGTCGGATGCTGTCACTCCCTGAAGAGTAAATTTATACTGCATAACTTTGCTTTATCCATGAACCCTTCGCTTAACAACTTGATTTTTTATATTTTTCTGATATACTGTGTGTATAAATCAAGCTTTTCTGTCCAAAGTAGCATTATCCCGATAAAACGAAAAATTAAACAGGACCATCAAGAATAGCCATGCATATTATTCAAAGATTATAACAAGGGATATATATGAACACTGATCTTTCATTTATTACAAACGAAGAAAAACAAAGTCTTAAAAAGCGGTTTGAAGTCCTTATTAAAGACACTTCATTCTTTGACTGCCTTGTGGGTTACTTCTATTCCAGCGGGTTTCACGCCATCTACCAGTCTTTGGAAAATACAGAAAAGATAAGAATTCTTATCGGAATCAGCACAAGCAGACAGCAAAAAACACATTAAAAGCCCTGAATGCGCTTAAAAATGAACTGATAAATCCTTTCAAGGTTCTGGCTGTACTCCAGACACATATAGCCCAAAGGCTGCTGGAAAGCCATTATGCCGAGCAGAACCCGGCAATATTCGGCCTGCCTGTGCGTGATCGCACGCAGACAGGTAAACGTGAAGTTCATACTCTTATTACAGACCTCGTAGATTATAACGTATCATGGTGCAATATTTTGGACAAAAAGTTCCGTTTTCAGTCTATGCTTTGGGTTGAAAGGTTCACAGTTCAAAGGGTCAGAGGTTATCCGCCATCACATTAACCCAAAGGAATCAATAGGTAAGAAAAAAAGCGCTAAGCACTTAACCTTGAACCGGGAACCCTGAACCTTATAACCCAGACCGGCCTGGTGTCCAATTATTTTGCGATTCTATGGTATATCAAGGTCTCCGGTCATTTTTATAAGGTGAATAACGAGGTCTGAAGTAATGTGTATACGCAACGTTATGGATATCGGCTGATACGTATCTTACGGTTTTGCATCCACTGATCCAGTTTTTGTCGCAGCCATACCTTAAGTCGGAAGCGTATTGAAGGCAAAAGAAGCAAAAGGCCGGCCATATCCGTTAACAATCCAGGTGTCAGCAAAACGATGCCGGCGATGAAGATAATCAGTGCGTCAAGCATATCCTCGGCGGGCATTTCACCCTGTTGAAGGCGTGCCCGCACCCTGAACATAACCTGCAACCCCTGAAGGCGGGCAAGGTATGCGCCGGCAGCGCCGGTGAGGATCACAAGCAGCAGGGTGTTAAAAGCCCCGATTACGGCTCCGAGCTTAATCAGCAGATACAACTCGATCATGGGGATCAGGGTGAAAGCGAGAAAAAGTTTTAAAAACATTTTTAATGACTCCCAAAGTAAAGTTAACAGAATATGGTGATTGCACCACCCTGTGTCAAGTAGGTACGCCTTGCCAGTTCGGTTGAGAAACCCTAAAAAAGATATGCTCTGGATTAGTGCTGCAGACCCTCTTGCGAATATGGTCTTAGGGCTTATCAGTGGTATTTTTCTCAGACTGCTGTTAGCCATGGCCGGGGTGCCTGATCGGCATTCCGTTATGGGTTTGCTTATATTTATGGTGTTTATGAGTTTGCAAATTAATCTGGCCCTGGCTATTTTCAACATCTTTCCAATTGCTCCTCTGGCAAATCCATTTGACAGGGTTTGTCCTTTTGATTTTTTATGGACATTATGCGATATCTTTAATTACAGACCTCGACATTTTGTTAAGAAGTACGCTATTGTTTTGGACAAAAGCAATACGTTAATAATACATTAAGTTGCTTGTTACTGGTTACTCGTTGCTCGTTACTGGTTACTGGTTAAAATAAGGCCCGCCTGCCACTGTGAGGTACGAGCTGGCAGGTATTCCATAATTTTTATTAAAAATAATAGACTTGCCTGCCAAAAAGCCGGCGGGTAAATCCGCCGGTTTTGTGACGAAGCGAAGATATTGCTTTGATCAGCAACCAGCAACGAGGAACGAGCAACCAGTATCTTGAATGTCCAATTTATCATGCAATACCTTATCATTTAAAGGTTTAGCATCATTATTCAGTAATAAATTACGAGGTCTGAAACCATGGCAAATATACTGTTTACAACCTACTGCAACAGAAACTGTTCTTACTGTTTTGCTAAAGAGAAGGTCGTTCTTGGCAGAGACCGGGGAGACTCCTC
>JAUWMJ010000014.1 GCA_030613225.1 Desulfobacterales bacterium | reverse complement strand
AATTGTAAAGGATAAATCGTCTGTATTTGCAACCAGCTGGATACGGGTTACCGATCCTATTTTAACTCCCCGGAAAACAAGAGGGGCGCCAACATTCAAGCCTCTTACGGAGCCTTCGAAATACATCACATAGGTCTCCGTTTTGGTCAAGAATTTGCCGCTTCCGAAGATCAAAACACCCACCACAATCAGAGCCAGCGCCCCTACGACAAATCCACCAATAGCAGTCTTGCTTGCCTTTTTGCTCATGAGTTATCTACTCCCTTGCGTCTTCCTCTCCCCGAGTAAGAAATTTGTGAATCTTTGGATCCCGTGACTCTGCAAGCAGTTTTTTAGGGTCCCCCCCGGCAATCATGGTCCGTGTTTCCGTATCAAGAAAAACAGAGTTGTTTCCGATGGCAAATATGCTCGCCAGTTCATGGGTCACAACCACCACTGTGGCACCAAGACTGTCTCTAAGTTCCAGGATCAGTTCATCCAGAAGGTGTGCACTGATCGGATCAAGCCCTGCTGACGGCTCGTCAAAGAACACTATGTCCGGGTCCAGCGCAATAGCACGGGCCAGACCGGCCCGCTTGCACATTCCACCACTGATTTCTGAAGGATAGAATTCCTCAAAACCGGCAAGACCCACGAGTGAAAGCTTCAGCGAAACGAGCTCACGTATCTCGTTTCCACTCAATTCTGTATACTGCTCCAACGGCAACCCTATGTTCTCTGCAAGCGTCATAGAACTCCACAACGCACCGCTCTGGTATAAAACCCCAAATCGTCTTATAATACGATCCTGCTCTACCGGTTCTGCCTCCCAGAAACTCACATCACCGAAAAAAACCTGTCCCTTAGCAGGTGACATTAGACCGATCATATGCCTCATAAGCGTGCTCTTACCGCAACCGCTCCCGCCCATGATGATGAAAATATCGCCACGGTCTATCGTGAAATTAAGATCCCGCATAACCACGAAGTCCCCATAGGCCATGGTGAGGTCTTTGACCGTTATGTGGGCTTCCCGTTGATTCATCGTTCCCCTATATTCCCAGCACATTACAAATAATCGTTATGATTGCGGTGGCCACAATGATGCTGACGATTCCCGTCACCACGGCCGATGTGGCAGCATCTCCCACTGCCGAGGCGCTGCGTCCGCACTGCAACCCCCTGAGACAGCCAGCCAGGGCCACCAGTACTCCAAATACGGCGCCGTGAAAGAGTCCGACCCAGAAATGGCTCAGGGTAACCGAGGCCTTGGTCTGATTGAAGTACTCCACTGCACTCAGATCCAGCATGAACACACCGACGATCAGCCCCCCGAGGATTCCCATCAAGTCCGCATAAATGCACAGAAGCGGCATCATCAGGACGAGGGCAAGCATTCGGGGCAGCACTAAAAATTCCATGGGTGAAATTCCCAGGGTCTTCAGCGCATCGATCTCCTCGTTAACCTGCATTGTACCGAGCTGAGCGGCAAAGGCAGCGCCTGTACGGCCCGCCATGATAATTCCGGCCATTATAGCACCCATCACCCGGACCATGGATATGCCCACCAGACTGGCAACGTAAATCTGTGCCCCAAACATCATTAACTGGACCGCACCCACGAAGGCGAGGATCAGCCCTATAAGCAGGCTTATGAGAGAGACAATGGGTAGGGCCTGAACCCCACACTGCTGAATGGTTAAGATAAAGTCTGAGCGGCGGAAACGCGCCTTGCCCTTCAGCAGCCTCATAAAGGCAACAGTGGCCTCACCAATGAAACCGAGCATTTCTACAACTGAGCGGCCAAATACAATGGCGCTTTCCCCGATTTGAGACAAGAACGGCTCACGCGTGCCTTCTTTTTGCGAACCCTTTTCTTCCGGTACAGCGAAAGCAAGCGCAATGAGCTTTACAGCTCCTTTAGGGAGTCCGGCCTTTTCAACACGAATCTTTTTCCGACTACACTGACGGATAAGCTTGATCAGGAATGTCAGCAGGCCGCTGCCCCAGTCCGTGAGTCCTTCTGTGCTAAAGGCAACACGCTGGATACGAGTGCCAGAATCGATTTGCTTTTGCACATCGTCGGCAGATGGAAGCCCCCCCCCAATCCGCCAGTTTCCCGCTAATCGCACAAGCAGCGTACCTTCCTTCGGGCGACTGAAACTCATTTCGTATTGGCCGGGCTCTATTTCCATGGGCGCATTCACTTGACTTTTTTATCCATTCACGGGATCTTTTGTGCCATGACACACCATCTGCGACTGCTCTCAGCCATATCCGGCACATTTTCCCTCGGTACAGATCTGAAATATCAAGGTTAATCTGCCATAGAACCTATTTTAAAGTCCATACTTTTTTTTAATATTAGTCAGAATTCAGAAAGAGATGCCTTTAAAAAGTTAAATTGACAATTGCACGGGAAAGTTCTACAAGTAAACCCTAACGTTGCAGAAACATTTGGTCCAAAAGCGCTTCGCTCGCTCTATATCAGGCCATCAAGAAACGATTGCCCATTTTCAAGACCTCACCGTATGTTCAATACGCTTTCGTCCTTGAAAACGGTCAACCGTCCCTTGCTGACCCAATCTATACCGTTTTGAACTCAAATTTTATGCAACGTTAGGGTAAATTTATGGCACAATCTGCTCGACTTGACGCTCTCGGTTTTTTTCAGCACATCATTACCCGGGGGATTGAGCGTCGAAAGATATCCAGAGACGGTATTCCAGATCGCCTCGCAAAATTCCTACCTGAGACCCAAACGGCCTGTTATGCCTGAAAGGAGAAACCTATGAATATTAACATAAGAATTGCTTTAGTTGTAATATTTGGCCTTGCCCTGACCATGGGTGCGGGGTGTGCCACATCAAAGGTCTGGATAAGCAGCCCTGCAGCTCAAACGGCCGGCAATCCATATTATGAGGCCCAATTAAAGCCACAAAAAAGCGTTAACAAATTTTTTGTTTCGTTTCGTCTTGTTGTCACCAATAGAACCGATAAAAATCTGGAAATTGACTGGAACAATACGCGTTACATTTATAATGGCCGCACTCATGGAATTTTTGTATTTGATGGCGTTAGGCCTGAGGATATCAAAGGCTTGACAATCCCAGCAGACACCATTGTCTCAGGGCAGAGTTTTTCAAAAACCATTTCACCGTTCAAATTGCTGGCACGCGCCCCCATTAAAGACCGCTATACAGATAAGCCGATTATCAGTCCTGGCATAATGCCAAATGGCAAAAATGGTATCCGTTTAGTTATCAGGCAGAACGGGAAAGAAATAATTGAGAAAATGTCGGTAAATATAGAAGAAAAAGTAGCTCAGTGATAATTGAAACCGGCTCGGAAGGTTATTAATATGCGTGATACTTTATTCCTGCAATTCTATAACAAAACAAAAAGAGGCTATTTTGATCTGTGTAATGGTTTTTCAGATACCTATGATCTGTGTAAAAGCAAAGGCGATTTTTACTGGACCGAACATGAGATAGACCGTACAAAATGGTACTTGAATGAGACATATGAAAATAGGGAATTGCCCATTAATAAGGGCACAGTCTATATAAGCGCTATCTATATGAATCACCTGTATCAATCGTACGTATGGGCAAAAGAATATCCGAATATCCGGTTTATAGTAGGCGGTCCTATTGCAGCAGAAAGACGAATCAATGAAAATGGCTGGCATCCAGTTTATGTAAAGGTTGACAGTTACGATATGTTGCCATCGAATTTGGAAATAACCGGCAGAAGCGTAGAGGATTGGTTTGAGGTTCCAAACTTTTCCGGAAAATGGAAGGTTGATGTGCCTGAATTTGTGCCGGATGACAGCCGTGTCTATTTTTCATATACATTGGATAACGGGTGTTATTGGCGTAAATGTGTATTCTGCAACATTGCCCTTCATGCAAGGGAAGTATTCAGGAAAAGAAAGGATATGAAATATGAATTTGAAGGCATGGAACATGATGGACATAAAATAGTGCGTTTAAATACAGGATCTATAACAACGAAATACATAAGAGAAGTACTACCTGGACTACCCCGCAGGGATGACATTGAGTACCGTCTGTTTATGAGACCTGCTAAAGCGGAAAATACAGCTTTAAAGGAAGTGTTAATAGAGTGTGGTGGCAAATTCCCGAAACTTATATTGGGTTTTGGCATGGAGTTTCCAACTAATCGTATGTTGAGATATATTGGCAAAGGTTCTAATACGGATGAGGTGTTGGAATTTCTTCGTTTATGTTATGAAAATAAAATACATATTAATGCGAATTTCATACTAGGTTGGAATAACCTGATTGAAGATGATATTAAAGAATTAAAAAATTTCATGGACAGTGTGCCTGAGAATTCTATTACCACATTTCAAATGAGATGGCTTTTAGCTCATCCACACACAAAAGTCCATGATACCTATAAAGGTAAAGCTATCAAATTAGGCCCATTTTATGAGGGTTTTCGTACTGAAATAAACGAAAAGCAAATGGAGTTAAACGAAGAAGCAGGAGATATTATTAGCCAATATAGTAGTATCAAACATTACAAAGTCGAAGGTATGGTAAATATCAGAAAGCATTTGGAAAAGAATTAATGCAAAATACTCTTGAGTTTTAGATTATCAACTGGAATTTTACACTTTGTAAAAAATATTGACAGCTATATCACTCTCAGCTCGCGCTATTATTCCAAATAAGTTTTAATAATCCTATTTATATTATCTAGTTACCCAGCCTCGCAATCAGTCTAAATTTAGGCATAGTTATTGCGTAATAGTTATTTCATATTGGACAATCAAAAACCAAACAGAAAAATGAAAAAAAAGAAGGAAAGGAGATTGTTGTGGACTCTAATGTAATTATTGTTGGTGGAGGACCTGCAGGTATCATAACAGCTCTCACGGTTAAAAACGTGTATCCTGAAAAATCTGTGCTGGTCATCAAGGAAATCGGGGACGGTGTCATTCCCTGTGCCATTCCATATATGATTAACACTATGTCAGATCCCAAGCAGAATGCAGTAAGCGACCAGCCCCTTGAACAAGCCGGGATAAAGGTCATGGTTGGGAAAGTGATCTCTCTCGATACGAATGCGCGAAATGTGACACTGGAATCCGGTAAGGTTATTTTCTATGAAAGACTCGTGCTGGCAACTGGGACGAATGCTATTCTCCCTCCGATCCCCGGTGCTGAAAAAGAAGGTGTAGTCACGATCAAGAAGAGCATGTCAGCCATGATTGCGTTACGTAAGAAGGTACGTAAAGCGAAGAAAGTAGTAATTGTCGGTGGTGGGTTCATTGGCGCTGAGTTCGCGGATGAATTATCCAAAATTGATGGCCTGGAGGTTCATCTTGTCGAGGTTATGCCGAAAATGTTATACACTGCGTTTGATGATGAGCTTTGTGACAAGGTGGAAGAAGTGCTGGTTGAAGAAGGTGTCAAGCTTCACACAAACAGTCGCGTCGCATCCATCAATGGCAAACACCAGGTGGACTCTGTAAGCCTTGAAGGAGGGGAGACGCTTCCCGCTGATTTTTTATTGGTCAGTATTGGTGCAAAGCCCTCCATCGAATTGGCCCAGGAAGCCGGCTTGCGTATCACAGATAGGGGATCGATCTGGGTCGATGATTATATGCAAACCAATATCGAAGGTGTGTTTGCAGTAGGTGACTGTGCGCTTAAACGAGACTTTTTCACAAGGAGGGAGGTTCCTGTTTGGCTTGCCTCCACTGCAACTTCAGAGGCGAGAAACGCAGGTGCAAACCTGTACGGGATCCGTGTGTTGAATCAGATTCAGGGAACTATTGCTGCCTTTTCTACAAGGATCGGCGGAGTTTCGTTTGCCAGTGCAGGAATGATCTGCCGAGTCGGAGAAAGAGAGGGGTTCCGGACTATGTCGTCATCTGTTGTCTCCTATGATCGTCACCCGATAACACTCCCGGATGCATGTGAATGCATGGTAAAGCTCTGCTTTTCGCCCAGATCAGGAATAATATTGGGTGGCCAGGTATATGGATGCGCAGCAGTGGGGGAATTAATCAACGTGATCGCACTTGCGATTCAAAAGGGAGTAACAGTACGGGAAGTAGATATGATGCAAATCGCCACACACCCGCTCCTGACCGCTGCGCCTACGGTGCACCCATTTATAAATGCCGCACACCAGGGTCTTGCAAAAATGCGAGCTGCGATTAAGGAATAAACAATCAAAGCTCAAGGGCTCACAGAGAATATCTTGTTTTATTTATTGGTTATCTCTGTGAGCTCCGTGTCCTCAGTGGTAAATTCTGCTTTTTACGAGATCATCAAGTTTGATTTGTTTACTTTATTACAGTTGGAAGTTTATACCTTTTCAAGAATCTCAGCAACTATCTTTTTAAGATGATCGATACTGCTCCCTCTTTTCTCCACAAAGGTCACTGTTGTCAAGATATCCTGCTGATCATTATTTTCCGACAGAAAAGAGTGAACCACTACAGGCAGGGGTGGACTATGTTCCCCGAGTTTCTTCAACAAAGATGATTCATCTGTATCGGGCAGGTCAGGATCCAGAATCAAAAGGTCGAAGGGATCTTGTTGTAATGTAAAATTAATGACCTCCCGGCCTGTTTTTGCCAGTTGAACCTGGTAGCCCTCCAGCGTCATCTCGCGCCTTAATAACTCCCGGACATGAGGATTTCTGTCAGCTATTAATATGTTGTATCCTTCTCTCAAGGGTCTCTCATCGATATATTATAACTTATGAATTCGTAAAATATTCTAAAAATTTTGTTAGAACACTATATGCGGTACTATACATTATTGGCAACTACGGCATAGGGTAGTCGCATTTCGGATTTTAACTTTTGCGAACAATCATTACACTGCAGGGCGCCTTATGTGTTATTCTTTTGGCCACACTGCCGAAAACCACCAGACCCATGCCCGAAAGCCCGTAAGATCCCATTACCACAACATCCGTTTGTTTCTCTTCCAGATAACTCAAAATTTCAGTGGAAACATGTCCATCGAGAACAACAAGGTCATACTTTATATGCTCTCCTACCCCGGCACCATATTCTTTTTGCATTTGTTCTTCCAGGTTTAAGAGCAGGGATTCCTTAGGTTCGTCGGACAACATCAATGCGGCTTCCGCAAACATTGGATTTATAACGGGCGGCAGCACATGGATAATGGAAAGGTGTGCCTTGTATTTTTCCGCCATTTCGATGGCCGTCATAACAGCCTCCTGGGCATTTTCCGAAAAATCAGTACAACATGCAATTTTTTTAATAGTCATGATTCCTCCTTTGGCAAAATTAAAGCCGGGTTATGATAGTTGGACATTTAAAATACTGGTTGCTAACAGATCATAGCTCTCAGCTCATAGGAAAAAAGGGTTTTTCATCATTTAATCCCGCTTGCAGCGGGACTATCAACTATTAACTATAAGGAATCAGTAACAAGTCCCGTAACAGCGCACAGGCATCAAGTTAAGAGAAAAATGGGCTATTATCGTTAACAATTAACAATTGTCAATTCACAATTGACAATTGTTTGTCTATAAAAATGTATTTGTTAAAATCAAATTGTGAATAGTTAATTGCGAATTGTCAATTAAAAAACGTAACTTCTCAATAAGGGCTTGCGCAAAAACAAGTTTACATTTTAGGCGCATGGAGTTAGGCCAGATTTGTTCGATCCGATGCTTCATAACCACAGGAATAGCGAGCTATTTCGAGAATTTTGGAGTTGAGGATCGGGCAAAGCTGGCCTGAATCCTGGATGTGCCGCGAAGCAAATGCCCTTGGGGTGCATAAAATGTGAAGTTATTTTTCCGCGAGCCTAAGTCGGGACGTGGCTCAGCCTGGTAGAGCACAGCGTTCGGGACGCTGGGGTCGCTGGTTCAAATCCAGTCGTCCCGACCACATATCTGCTTGAATTTACTGTTTATTCGTAAGGACATCCTGAACAATGTGACCACTTTGTGACCACTTTTCAGGATTTTCTTTTTTATCCGACATAAGATAAGCCAATATTTTTTCGCTCGGATCGTCCTTTTTCATGTACTTGTAATAATGCTCGTAAATCATCATAAAAGATGTATGCCCCACCTGTTTGGCAACCCAGCCCATATCCGCCCCGCCATCCAGCATCATGCTGATATACGTACTGCGCGTATTTTTAACAGCTCTATACCGGATACCGATTTTGGCACACACTTTCGACCAGATTTTACGGTTGAATGGGGTTGGCTTCATCGGCCGATCCGCCATGTTGAGAAAAACGAATTTTCCCCGACTCCAAGTCGCCCTTCTCTGATCCCTTAAAGCCTCGATCACCATTGGAAACGTTAAGATCTCTCGTTGGCTTTCATCGGTTTTGGGTCTGTCAAGCTCGCCTTCGACCATCACCTTCTCAACCCGGACCACTTTATTCTTGAAATCCACATTGCTCCATTGCAAACCGGCCATCTCTGAAAACCGCATGCCGGTAAAAAGCAGAACCGTCGCCAGGTTTTTGTAAAACGGATCAATGTTATCGATTATCAGAAAAACCTCCTCTTTCGAGAATGGATCAGGCTTCGGCTTTAAATTTGGGATCGTGTTGTCCATCAAATCAACATCTACAAAAGGGTCTTTCTTCAAACAACTGACCTTTTTTTTGCCATCTTGAAAATATTACGCATTGGACTGACCAAGTTTTGAGCCCTTTTCAACCGAACATTGAGCTTGTTTACGAAAACCTCGATATCGAAAGCTGTGATCTGGTTAATCGGTGTATTGCCAAATTCAGGCAAAAGGAAATTGTTTAAACTATTCCGAAAGTCCCGAATGGTTGCCTTTTTCAGTTTCCCCTTGCGCATCTCAAACCATTGAATTGCCAATTCGCCAAAAACCGGCACCTCTTCCTGGTTTGGCTGTTTCAAGGCCGCAAGTTTTGAAGGATAGTATCCATAGGATCGATAAAATTCTTCAATCTGAGCCTTCAGGTGTTTGGCCTCTGGCAAACGATGCGTCCCCAGAGAAAGGCGTAAGGTACGACCGTTGTAAGTTTTTCGAAAATAATAAATACCATTTTTTCTTTTCCGTAAATTTCTTTCCTTTTTCGCCATGGTTATACCTCCCACTTCCTGTTGGATGATATAACCGGCCATTCCTTCTTAATTCCGTTTATTTGTCTCGGTTTAGTGCCCTCCCCTCTTGGTTTAAGGTTTTTATCACGGAAATCCCTTACCTCATCACTCAAATACAACACTCTTGTTGAACCAGGAGCCTGCCAAAATGACAAAAGCCCTTGCTCTCGCCAATTTTTAACAGTACCTGGCACAACTCTAAAATGTTCTGCAACCTCTTGCTGTGTCCATAATTCTTTTTTCCAAATTTTATCATTCTCATTACATTTTCTTGCCATAAATTTAAACCCCTTATTTTTTTATTTGACAGGTCCTGTGCTGGTTTGTTCCAGAAGATGATTTTCCATCACCCATGACGTGCCATACCGCTTAAAAAGCGATCTTGTGGAACCGAGAGGTAAAAACGGTTCCGTTAAATTAAGTGGTCATAAAATAATTTGTCCCCGAACCACTCAAAAAGTACAATATAGCCTTTAGAGGTTCATGATAATTAACCCTGTGTATAGTACTACCCGAACAGCTATGTATTAATTGATTGTAGCTGTTCATCAGTTCACCAAGTAGCCCGACTCTTGCATCATGATCACAAAGAGTTTCTGCTTTCGATAGAGTCGCTTTCGGTAGGTCTGATACTTTAAATCATTCTCCCGTGCTACTTCCTGTCGAGTCTTCATGCCTGTTAGCACTGCGAAATCATCCTCTCCAAAATATTCTTTAACCAATTCGAACAATTCATTTTCCAAATAACAATCCTCTGGAGTTCTTTTTTCAAAAAGCCCATCAGTCAAAGTACCCTGCTCCAGATACGAAAGTGAGTACCTTCCTTTTTTTTGGTCGAATGTATCCTCGTAATCATCTGGCAAGGAAATCTCTTTGCCGTTTATCCGGTTGTGCTTTTTTATGATATTCAGCAAACTCAGATTTGCATAATGCGTCATAAAGGTTGACAATTTTCCCTTTGCCGAATCAAATTTTTCATAATGCTTTTTCGATACGAACTTTTCGAAAATGTCATGAAGGATGTCTTCAAGGTCTATATTGTATAATTCTGCTAAAAATTTCAATTTACGTTGAATGCTCCCGTTTATTTCTAATTTCCCTTTTCCATATAAAGCCCATTTAAGATTATTGTATGCGTCAGCCAGCAACTCATTTCTATCCACTAACTTTAATTTCATTCCCTTTCGGTAGAATCACTTTGTCAATGGATAAATACTGGCTGAATCGCTTAACTGCATTGATAAAATCACAACTTTCAATTTCTTGAATGATTGCAAAAATATCCCAGCTGCCTTTACATTTATCGCTGAAACAGGTAAATCGAACCGTTCCTTTCGCGTGGTGTAAATAAAATGACGGCTTTGTGTCTGAATGAAATGGGCAACTTCCAACATAAAATTTTCCAGATAGTTTTAGATTAATACCTAAAGTTTCTGCAAAAGATGCAGTCTGATGAAAATAAAACGGGGACTTTAATTCTTTTAAATCAATTAAATCTTTCATATACTTCTCCTTTATTTTATTTGCTCCTGGTCGAGCATTGTGCCACACCATAAGAAATGATGTGGCTGCCGCAGCATTACCGACGCACCCTTCCTGGTCTTGTGATATGGTCGAGCAACCTATTATAATCTCTACTGCATTCTTCTAATTTGGTGCTGTGTTTGAACAGATTGTAAGGTATCACTTGAACCGCACAATTATTCAGTTTTGTCATGTACCATCCGCAATCTGCTTGAATACAAATCTTCTTTAATAATGGACAATACCTTGTCTCTTCCTTTTTCTTAGTCACTTTTTTTTCTCCTTATTCTAATTAAAATTATTTTGTTCTGTAATCTTTACAGTTAACACCCCGTAATCTTATTTAACTATTATATTTGATTATATTACAATCAACTTTAAGGCAAAAAAAAGACACTGATGGTGTAATCTTTTAAATCTTAAAAATTGTTGGCTTTAAATAAGAACTAAAACTGCATTATTCCTTTATTCCTAGAATTAAAATCTTCTAATAACATGCTGATATTTAATACATAATTATTTAAGCCGCTCAGATACTTTGGCCGTTCCATGATGTCCTCTTCAATATAATGTCTCTCATACTTATGAATTTTATCCTGCTCAAGTGGTTTGTTTAATATCAACTTGACTGATTTATAGAAAAAACCGCTCGTTGTGCCTGCGCGAATTATATGAATTGAAGTAGGTTCTTCGTCAGGTACAACCCCGGGTTCTAACTCTGGATAAAATCCTTTCAGTTTCAACCATGGTTCTAAAGCTTGCATGATATTCTTTGCTTCATCGGTTTTAAAACCCATGTTTGCAATAAGATGTTCAGCTAAATAGATTGTAAAAGCCTCATTGACGGAATGCTCCCTAGCTTTTCCTGAATGCAATGTGGCAACAGGATCTGGAGAAAGAAAATCTTTCGCATACCTACGAACTTTTGAATGAGGTATCCCAAATTTTTCTGAAAACTCCTTATTTTTCATTGTCATGATTAACCTCCTCTTTCTAAGTTGATCATAATATAATCATCTTTTACGATTTGTCAAGGGGTAATTTAATATTTATTTAAAAAATCTTTCTTTTTTTAATTATTCAACCAAAAGAAGGGAAAGTGATTCCAGTCTATTCAACTGTTTATATTGATTATTTCGGTGATAAGAAAGCCATGATTGGAATTTACCACATACTCTCAACGTCATCCTCGATGTCGTCTTCAATTATATCATCCAGCAAGCTATTAAAATCTAAGCCGGTTCTCAATTCGACCTCATCCACTGAAACAATAAATCCCGGAAGTTCGCTTTTTGATATCGCCCTGTGAGAACCTCTCTTTGGAAGCCCAACATTAGATATTGGTTCGATGCGAAAGAATTTCAGCTAAGGTATTTTATTTTTTTGTGATTCCCATAGGCTTCCCAGGAAGGTAAAAAAAACCAGGAAAGTGGTATAAATAATCTTTACAATCACCATACCTTACACCCTGTTTAGTGATTTAAGCTATTTTTTGCAGATAAACTCAGAAAATTAAAGGTGCATCACAAGGAGTAAAAGAAGCATAAAAATGACAACTGTGAGTTTAATTGTAATGTCGCCTATTTCACAGTCTCCTGGCTGCACTCCTTATAAATGCGGTTATGCACCATTATTTGATTAACATAGCTAATAAGCCTATAGCCGAACCTAAAAGCCCTAATAGTATCGCACAGAAGGCAAAAATACCTTTTTTATAATTCAATGCATTCAATAATAATTTGCTCGATAGTGCCTGAATTCTAAATCTTAATGGATATAATAAAAAATAGAATAATAATGATCCGCAAAGCAGCAAAATGGGCAAAATCGTTGTAAGGGCAATAATTTTCATCCACAACCCGCTTAGGTTCCACACAGCAACAATTAATACAACTGCACCAATTATGGTCCATGCAGTATGCTCTACCAGCAGACTTGCACCGATGCCAAAAACTCCTCCTAATAATGGAATATAACAGACAGCAACAAGAATTATTGCGAGCGTGGATAACAAAAATGCAATAATAAGGTTCGTGGATAAGATACAAAAAGCTACTATTGCGCTTTTTGTAAGAAGAGCCTCACGAAGCATTAAACGGGTAGTTGATAAAGACGTTGCATCGAAAAAAGCATTCAAAAGTAAAGTAGCTAAGACAAAGAATATTCCGTGCCCAATTTTCCACGGCTTACTACCTATAAAGGAATATCCTTTTATAAATTTCTCCCTTTGCTTTTCTGTAAGATCTTTCCCAAAAGTCTTTTTTTCATCATCTAAAATATTTTTTAGAGCTATTTCCGAAAAATCATCATAAAATTTCCAAGGCGGGGTTGTAATAGAAAAAGCGATTCCTGTATATAATCCAGAGACTGATAGTAGACTAATCAGGACTATGGCGCTTATAATTGAAGATCTCATGTAAGCTTTTTTCGAAAATATTTGCTCTCCGAAAATTGCGTTATAGAGTGTTTCCAATATACTTAAAGGGATTTTTGCAACACTAAGTGGCGTACTATCCTCAATCTTAACCCATAGATCTTCAAGTTTCTTATTTAATATCTCTTTCTTGGATTGATCTATCCAAGCATCAAGAAACTTCGCGAGAGCTATAGATAGTGCAAAAAATCCGGCTATAATAAAAGGGGTTTTATACATTGTCCGCTTACGGCGCGCCTGGCCAGCGGGCGCGGTTTTCAGCTATAATTAATATTTATTTTTGCGTGATTCCCAGAGGCTTTCCAATAAAGCATAAAATAAACTGAACAGCCAAACCAGGCGAGTGATCTTGTTTGAAAAGTACTCCGTTTTGGAGTCGCTCTGGCAAAGGCTGTGGTTAGCCATTATTTTTATCATCATGGTTTACACCATCTAACATTTTTATTGTCATGGTATAAAATTCTAATTATTTCTTCAATTGACCTGCTCTTATCTCTTTTAATGAAAAACGAGAATGGAAAATGAATATCAAAATACTTTATATATTCAATTACTGCTTTATATTTTTGAATCATGTCATCGTTAAGATCACCAGTGGTTTGATCCATCTCTATTATTCTGTTAATTTCATATTCAATACATCTTATTTTATATATTGGTAATAAGGATAAAATAATTGTAGTTATTACTAATATTGGAGCAAACATTTTTCCCAAAGGCTGTTGAAATCTGCAATTTTATACATGCGAGAACCTAATATTTTGGTTAATATTTGAGATGAGCTGCAGCTATTGGCAGACGCAGCCGCCACGTGCTACTTAGAGCTATTAACTATTTGGAACAACATCACTTCTTGCTGTCAGCTTGATTGATTCGTTATATGTTTTTTCTCTCAAGCTTCATTTTTTTATCTCTGTTTCGGTTTCAGAGGATGAGGCGACATAATCCGGATGATTTGGATTGTCTTTGAATTCAACCCCAATAGTTCCATTTGGTAATTTTGTTTCCACAACGATTGTCTTTGGCTCAAACGCAAATATTTTATCTGTCATTATCCTTTCATAAAAAAAGCTAACAGTAATGATAATGGCAGTAATGGCAAAAACAATTGCTGCAGTTTGATTTTGAATTGGTGGAAAATAATCAAAGAATGGCAAATGTTTAATTGCTGGAAAACTGAGGGTTATAAAAAATAATATATATAATATTCCTACGATTAAAATTGCCAAATTAACTGCAGTACCAATAGCTCCCGCTGTTAAAATTCTCCCTTGGCGTATCCTAATGTGCTTTTTTAAAGGGATAATTACGAACAAAAGAATTCCGACCAAGACGAAAAAAAT
Source organism: Desulfobacterales bacterium (assembly GCA_030613225.1). Next base: position 2,565 of record JAUWMJ010000014.1, on the reverse strand, counting down.
AAAAAATAAAGCTAAGGCCGCTACGGATACAACTAAAACGGTTTCAATAGATCGAAAAGCGGTGGTTGCTGCTATGGATAAAAGAGAAATTCGTACAAGGTTTAACGTGATTTTGTAATCTATTTGAGCTAAGTTCCAACGACGTATTTCGTTAGGTTGCATCATAAATTCAATCGTGCACCGGACCATTGTGTATATTATTGCACATGCAAAAATTGCTGGTATAGATGCTCCAGAAATATCTACCTTTCCCAAAGCACCCATATTTAATAATTTTAGATCAAATTGTGCTGCTGACCAAGCTATGCTAATACCACAAAATATGGATGTATTTCTTCTTGCTTTCCGATAGGAGGTTGCAATTTCCACTATTAACCCTTGTTTTTAGAACGGGGTCTCTTGCTCGAAGTCAACCCAGATAAAAAGTATTCCTTAAGCCCGCGTAATTAGCCGGTGATAACTTGGAAGGGCCGCATCTTTGGACCCTAACATTAGATATTAATTCGAGGCGAAAGTTTTTCAGCGTTTAGAGAAAATGAATATAAGCAAGAGCTGTGCAGCGAGTATTCGACCATAGAATAACTTCACCCCTTATAATAGCATATCCAGTTGAATATTCAATAGAAAAAAATACATAGGGTTCAAATTCTTTTATTTATCTTGACCATTCTAAAATTAAGAAATTATAATAGGAATAAATTGAGACAATAAACAGAGGGAGGCGACCATGAAAGTTTTTATTAGCTGGTCTGGTGAAAAGAGTAAGGCTGTTGCAACTAAATTACGTGAATGGATACCTGATATAATTAACTATGTTGAACCTTGGCTGTCTTCAGAGGATATAGATGCCGGTGCAAGATGGAATAAAGAGATTGCAGAAAAATTAGGAAAAATAAAATTTGGAATTATCTGCCTTACTAAGAGCAATTCTGAGGCACCATGGCTTGTTTTTGAAGCTGGAGCACTCGCTAAAACAGTTGATGATGATACGTTTGTCTGTCCATATTTAATCGATATGAAGCCTTCGGATATCCCTCAAGGCCCTCTTACACAGTTTCAATGTAAAGAGATAACTGAGAGTGGGACTCTGGAGTTAATCAAAACCATAAATGGTGCTTTAGGAGAAGATGCTCTTCCTGATGACAGGCTCGAAAGAGCTTTTAAAAGATGTTGGCCTGAGTTAAATGCTGTTTTAGAAGATTTACCAGAGGAGGCTGGTACCGTGGAAGAAAAAAGACCTCAAGAGGAAATGATTGAAGAAATTCTTGATGCAGTACGAAGCATGTCAAGAGGCATCACAAGGCTTGAGGTGACCCCTTCTGGTCTTATGATGCCGAGAGGAAAAATAGGTTTAGCAAGTCATATTGGTGAAAGAGATATTTCGATAATTCCTGCTACATCGCCCTCAGTAGAAAAATCAGAATCTGACAGTGGTAATGGTAAATGAAGATTGACACATAAGCCAAAAGAACTTTCTATACTGGCAGAAAAAATGATACATATTTTTGAAGCCCTCAGCTATCGGCATCATACGAGTAGAAACTAAGGCCAGCCTATAGGATAAACACAAGCTGGCCTTTAGTTTTACTTATGGTTAGCTTTCCCTTTTCTTCTCAGGTTCGCTAACTGGGACTCTATTTAACTGTGGGTATACCAGGCTGAACGCTGATACCCTTTGCATCCCTCCCGCAAGCCAAATTTCCAAAACCCTTTGATTATTTTTAACAAATAGTTTATATATCAATCTGATACTACAGCTTTCTGTAAAACTGAGATACTGGCTAAAAACACAGGTCAGAAATCCGTTAAATTTGGGACTGATTATTGGATATCACAGGTTTCTTCTGGACTGAGGTAATCTCAATATACATGAAGTTTTGGTGAAGTTGAGCTATAGGCAAGATACATCAGGTTTTGAAAAGCATGGTTTTTAGCAAATAGTCTCAATATATCAAAAGTTGGTACAGCACCGAGATAATAGGAGAGTTTCAGCTTTAGAAGCTTAGGGTAGAGTTTATTAATGTTAAGCATAACCAGGAGAAAATTTATAAAAAATTGTGCGATAGCTATGATGAGCTATTCACTTCCTGCTTGTGCGTCAGCATTTGGGTCAAATAAATATGATAAAAAGAACTGGCATTCTCCAAATTATTACAATGGAAAGTTTAATAATCTCATAAAAACAAGTGAAGGTCCTAAACCAGGAACATCTTTTGATATGATTTTGGAAGTTATTTCTGGTAAGGAAGAAAGATACCCTTCTTTTCAATTATCCGTAAATCAGCTTGATCCTTCATTTTTTAAATCTTCTCCTGCTGATAATGAGCTACGTATCATTTGGTTGGGACATTCAAGCGTGTTAATTGAAATTGATGGTCGACGCATACTTACTGATCCAGTTTTGAGTGATAGAATAGGTTCTTTCAGTTTTACCAAATTGGATATTTTGAGTCCTAAAAGATTTTACAAACCGCCTATTCAAATTGATTCTTTGCCAAAATTGGATGCTGTTTTAATATCTCATGACCATTATGATCATCTTGATAAACCTACTATTCTCGCTCT
>JAUWMJ010000091.1 GCA_030613225.1 Desulfobacterales bacterium | reverse complement strand
AAGGTCACTTCTGTAAGGAAATGGGGGTCCATGGGACTAATGGTAAAAATAAAGCATGATTCAACTTATCAGACCGTATACGGTCACCTCCTTAAGGCGGCGGTGAAAAGAGGTCAACGCATAAAGCGGGGAGAAGTAATCGGATATATGGGGAATTCCGGTCGAAGTACCGGTTATCACCTCCATTATGAAGTACGCAAAAACGGGAAACGCATAAATCCTTTCTTCCATATGATGGACTGGGATAAGAACAGCACCTTGATGGCGTCGAGTGAGGGGTAGGTAGGGTATAACATCTGGAGATACAAATAGTAATGGGGAAAGCAAAGATAGAAAGAATAGACACCATCATCGGACACCATGCGCATTTTGAAGGCACAATATCCTCCAAAGAAGGCCTCCGTATCGATGGAAACGTAAAAGGAAACATCCAATGTGAAGGGAGTTTGGTTATTGGAAGTGCGGGAAAGGTGGCGGCAGATATTGTGGCGGATAATGTGTTAATTGCCGGGGAGTTTACAGGTAATATCACTGCAAAAGACCGGTTGGAAATCACTGAAAAGGGAAAGGTGAATGGGGATGTTACTACTGCAAAATTCGTAATGGCACCCGGCGTAATTTTTGATGGTAGATGCCATATGAATTCCAGGCAGGTTCTCCTGGAGCCAGTGGACTCTCTTTCACTGCCTGCACCACTTGTGTCTTCTGCTCCACCGGGACTTCTTAAGTGAGAAATAACATATCTTAGAAATTCGGAACTTGTAGGCAGGAAGACTTTGTATGGACTTCCTGCTTTTTTTTGTGTATCTAATACTATTTGTAACTCAGGTTGTCAGGTTCACAGTTCAGGGTTCAGGGTTGTTTTGCCTGTGGCGTCGTCGCATTTTTCATATTGCCCAACATAGTTGATGGACCTATGAACGGCAGCAGTTGCGCGCAATATGCCACCCCTCGATATCTCCAAACCGTGCAGTTTTCATCAGTTAACCTTGAACCGTGAACCATGGAACTTTGAACCTGAGTTACAAACATACTTCCCAAAAAGGGCGGGTTAAAAAAACGCCACTCTTTTTCATCATTTATTGGCATTTCGCAGGTGTTGGTGAATCTGCAGCGTGATGATAGAAATATGAATAAATATCACGAATATCTTTATCAGAAAGTTCTGCCCAATTGTCCTTGCAGCCGAATTCATCAAATTTTTTGTTTTCAAAAATATCTTTCCATTGTTTCATTGTTTTATCCGCCGGGCTCATTTTAGGGGTTTTGGATTCAACCTCACCAGTTGCCGCGCAGGCTTTATATACTTTTCGATAGGTGTATTTGCCTTTTCTTTTATTGCCGTCAGGTCCTTCGGAAGCAAACGCCATTGAAAAGGATACAATTGTAAAGATAAACACCATGATGGTAATGATACTTTTTTTAAACATGTTATATCTCCTTGTGTTCTTTTATTTTTTATAGAAATGAGGCAGTTTCAAAATGTTCAATTTTGTTCGAGATCAAGGAAGGCGAAAATTTTAACCACAGGAATATATGTAGTATTTCGAGGATTAAAATTTGAGCCTGACGCAGATATCGGACAAAAGGGGACGTTTTGAAATTGGCTCAAATGGGTTATTTGAGTTTCTTAATCTCATAGTTTCCGTCACCTTTAAAATCAATTTCAGCTTCCACATAATAGACGTCTTTTAAGGATTCTCTTACATCTTTTATCATGTAATAAGCCTCTCCGCTCCTTGCACCGGTTGGACATACAAAAACGATGGGCTTGTCATCCGGAAGATCCTTGATTTTAGGCTCAAGGTTTTCAACGGGTATATTAACGGCTGTTTTAAAAGACCCTTTGGCAAACTCATCTGCATCTCTTACGTCGATGAGCATGATGGATTCAGGATTATTTGCGATAATGGATTTGAATCGTTCAAGATCAATTGAACCTTCAACCTCACCGGCTTGGACCTGTATGGTCTCATTGGATTCACCATAGGTCTTTTTCCATTCAGGGTATCCTTTGGCAAACACCTTAACGTTGGTGTATCCCATTTCAAGGGCTTTTGTTGCTGATTTATGGCTTAATCTGCATTTGAGACCACCGCAATAGAAAGTAATCGGGGTGTTAAGGTCCCTTGGCAGTTTCCCATTAAGGACGTCAAATTGAGTAAAAGGAATATTGATGGCTGTGGGGATATGTCCTTTATTAAATTTAGTTTTCTGGGGTCTTGCGTCAACAATTACGGTATTGTTTTCAGCAATCTGTTTTGCCACATACTCAGCACTTACAGAGGCATAATTTCCTTTCCGGCTGACCCATTCAGGATATCCCTTGGCAAAAACTTTAATGTTTTTATACCCGAGTTTTTCAGCCTTTTTAGCTGATTTGTGGCTGAGTTTGCATTTAAGTCCGCCGCAATAATAAATTAACAGGGTATTTTTATCTTTTGGCAGAAGATTAGCCTTTTTATCAAATTCTGAAAATGGAATGCTTACCGCCCCTGGGATATGACCTTTCGTGTATTTTACCTTGTAAGGCCTTGCATCTATAATCATAACGTTTTCAGGCATGGGAACAGCCATGTGTGCTTTTACAAACTTGGCATCCACGATGCCATGAAACATCCATGACGTATCTTTGACGGGAGTTACATCGGTTTTTGCCGTTTTTGTTGCCGTACATCCTGTCAACAGTACCAGACCTGCCAACAAGGCCAAGATCAAGGTTTTTGCATTGTTTGCTTTCATTTATTCTCCTTTAAGTTTTAGTAAGCGTTCACAGGTTCAGGGTTCAACGGTTCAGGGTTGCCTTTCCACTCATTCCAGCGCTCAACGCCGACTGCCGATGTGTAAGAACCGGAAATGATGCCCCTCTTTATGATCTCTGATGCGGAATCGGTCTCTGGTCATCGGTTACTCATATGCCGGCGCTTAAGCGCCGGATGTACGTTCCCACAGCGAAGCAGCATGGGAACGAGAGCAACCTCTGAACCCGTGAATGGTTACCAGTTTTAATTGTTAAGTTATGTTTACGAATATCACAATTCATATATATTTCAGCGTTAACCGATATAGAGCAATGAGCGTGCCATTATAAAAAAATTTACCAACTATTATTGTAACTAATTAAATATAAAGGATATTTGTAGCAGGATACTTATTCTGTCGGTTTTTTATAAATTATTTTTATTGCAAGAGTGTTAATGATGTGTTAACTTAATTGTTAACAGTGTTAATAATTGCGAGGACAATATGGATATCGGAAAACAATGGCGGCCTATCATTGATTCTGTCCAGGACGGCATCATCATTGTTGATGACAAAGGGGATTTTATTGCAGCCAATCAGACTGCCCAATTGATCACAGGGTACACTGAAGAAGAATTGAAAGGCCAATCCTGCCGGATTTTGAATTGCACCGGATGTAAACTTGTCGGGAAAGGTAAAGGGAAAAAGTGGTGCGAACTTTTTTCTGAGGGGCTTGTCAGGGAAAAAAAATGTGTGATTACCAACAGCCATAACAGGACCATACCGATTATTAAGAGTGCAACCGTTCTTTTTAATGAGAAAAATGAAATTGTTGGTGCAGTTGAGACCCTGAAAGACATATCTGAAAACATCAACTATAAAAATGAACTGGCATCCATCAAACGGATGTATTACATTGATGACGGCTTTCATGGCATTATCGGAAGAACGCCGGTGATGCAGAGCCTTTATGAACATATAGAGAGCGTGGCGTCACTCGATACGCCGGTAATGATTTTGGGGGAGAGCGGCACCGGAAAGGAAATGGTCGCCAAAGCACTACATGAAACCGGGGACAGGGCATCCAAACCCTTTATTAAATTAGATTGTGCCTCGTTAAGTGAAAATATTCTTGAAAGTGAATTATTCGGCCATGTAAAGGGTGCCTATACCGGTGCAGACAGTGACAGGATAGGAAGGTTTGAAGCCGCCCACAAAGGAACCATTTTCCTGGATGAAATCGGAGATATTCCCCTTTCGGTTCAGGTTAAACTGCTCAGGGTTCTGGAAGAAAAAATGATTCAGCGGGTAGGAGCCAACAAATCCATTTCCGTTGATGTCAGGATAATTACAGCAACAAATAAAAATCTTGAAAAAATGATCGAAGAAGGATCATTCAGGGAAGACCTGTTTTTCAGAATCAATGTTTTTCCTTTAACCTGCCCCCCGCTACGCCGGCGCAAAGATGATATTACGTTGATTATTCAGCATTTTATCAGTTTTCATGCCGAAAAGACAGGGAAAAATATTTTAGGATTTACACCGGAAGCCATGCGATTAATGGTGGCATACCGCTGGCCCGGGAATATCAGGGAATTGAGAAACAGTGTAGAGTATGCTTTTGTCCTGGCAAGGGGAAAAAGTATCGGGCCTGAACATCTGCCGGAAAAAATCACAAGCTTCAATCCTCTGGATACCAAACCTTTAAAAAAGGTAGAACACAACAGTACAGTCACGGTTGGACTGTCTGAAAAAGAAGCGCTTCTTAATGCGCTTCAACAGGCTGACGGGAATCAGACTAAAGCTGCCAAGATTTTAGGTGTCAGCCGGATAACCGTATGGAAGCGCATTAAGAAACATGGAATACACCTTAGGTAACATTACAGTATTCGTAAGCGTTCACAGGCACCGCATCTGCGCGTGATCAGGGCAACCAGCATAGCAGACTATAGCTGGTCGCCCTGATCACGCACACCTGCAGCACCTGTGGACGCTTACAGGACACAGATTGTGCAACCTTTATGTTTCGAACGGGCGTGAACGAGTACCAGTAGTCTATCATAATTGCCCAATTTAATAATATAATATCAATTTATTGTACCGCATTTTGACTGTAGAGAGCCGGAGGTAGAGCACGGGTGACAAATCTAAGAGACCAGCTTATCCGAATTCAAAAAATAAATTATCGCCGGAATGTCAATTTGGTTCGTGAGAGTTCAGGTTATAACCCTGGAATTAAAATTTACGAAAAAGAGTATTTACGCTATTTGAAATCGTATGAGGAAATTTCGAATAAAACAGAACTGATTCAAAAGGTCCTGGCTGCTGATCTGGTCTACCATGGCGACTATCACACGCTAAAACAATCTCAACATTCCGTGCTGCGCATCCTCAGGGAAATTAAGGGTAAAAGGGATATTATCCTGTGCCTGGAGATGTTTCATGGAGGTGATCAAAAATATGTCGATCGGTTCATGGCCGGAGAATTATCTGAAAAAATGTTTCTGGAAAGAATCGATTATGCCAAAAAGTGGCCATTTCATTGGGGTAACTGGAGCCCTATTATTTCTTTTTGCAGGGATAATCAAATTTCCATACTGGGTATTAATACCGAAATTGATGATGAAAAGGGGATTAAAAGATTAAGAAAGCGTGACCAATACTCGGCCCGTATTATCGCTAAGACTTTGATTAAGAATCCAGGCAAGCTGATTTACATTGTTGATGGCGATTATCACATCGCCCCCAATCATCTTCCAAAAAATGTTGAGCAGTTGCTAAAACTGTTGGACGAGTCCGCAAAGACCCTTATTATTTTCCAGAACGCTGAAAACCTTTACTGGAAGCTGTGCAGCCGGAAGCTGGAAGAATCGGATGTTCTAAAAATCAATGACAACAAATACTGCGTTATGAATACGATGCCGGCGAATAAAATCCAGTCCTATTTAAACTGGCTTGAATATTCCAAAGACGCATATTTTCCAGTGCATCAGGATTGGGAAGATGATGCTTTTGAAGACAGGGGAGAAATGGTGTATGAAATGGTTACCAACCTAGCTAAAATCCTCAATCTGGATTTCCCTCCGGATGCCCTGGAAAAATTGACTATTTATTATCCGAACAACCTGAATTTTATGGAGTTCGTTCATAATACTTCCGAGTTCAAGGGCCAGCTTCGACTCATCCGAAGTAAGATAAAAAAAGAAGAAGGATTCCTCCTGGAATACGAGGTTTCAAGTGAGAATGCGTATCTTATCTACCTGGCAAACTCTAATATTAACATGGCTGCCGAGGAAGCAACTCATTTTTTAAATGCCGTGCTCAGGGGACCTTTAAAAAAAGCTGGTAGTGCTTTCGATTGTTTTTATTGGAATGTAATCACCGAATGTCTGGGATTTTTCGGCAGTAAATTTATAAATGAAAAGCGAAAGTCACATTCAGAAAATTCCATCAGGATGTTTTTAGGTCAGGTAAAGCGCGGTGAACTTAAACATACCGATCAGGAAATCTTACAGGTCGCCCGGTACATTTTGCAGCATTTTTACCTTCAGAGAAAAACTTCTGATGCAACGGAATTTATCAATAAGTTTTTTCTCCAATATAACAGTAAATCCGCTGTCACTCGAATATTCAGCACACAGCTGGGTTATATCCTGGGTAACAAGCTATATTATGCTTTAAAAGGGGGAAAATTTTCATTAAGAAGGGTCCAGGGCTATTTTCGTGATTCCTTTGATGAGCCGATGAAGGCCTTTAACTGCTACCTTGAAATAAGTAATCGAGTTAAAAAGGTAAAACACGTTAGCCGGTTATAAAAGAATAAAGATAACCGTTCACGGGTTCAGAGGTTCAGAGGTTCAGGGTTCAGAGGTTGCCCTCGTTCCCATGCTTCGCTGTGGGACGTACATCCGTGCTTAAGCGCCGGCATATGAGTGACCGATGACCAGAGACCGATACCTCATCAGAGATCATTAAGAGGGGCATCTTTTCCGTTTTTTGCACACCGGCAGACGGCGTAGAGCGCCGGAATGAGTGGAAAGGCAACCCTGAACCTTTGAACGTTTAACCCGTGAACGGTTACGAATAAAGATAACAAAGAAAAAGGGTTAGATTATTGACGGGAAAATGAAGGATTATCATAAATGACCTGTATTGTACAAAAATACGGAGGCAGCAGTGTTGCCGATGTGGATAAGCTGCGTAAAATCGCTCGTCTTGTCGCTGAAGTGAAGCGTAAGAGGATCGATGTTGCTGTAGTGGTTTCGGCTATGGGAAAAACCACCGACAAACTCTTGTCCATGGCTCGCGACATTTCCCCTAAACCACCACGGCGCGAATTGGATATGCTCCTTTCCACCGGAGAACGGATCACCATGTCACTGCTATGCATGGCCTTGCACGAGCTCGGTATTGACGCGGTTTCACTGACAGGTTCCCAGGCCGGCATTATCACCAATGATCGGCACAACGACGCCCAGGTTATCGAAGTCCGCCCTTTCCGTGTGCAGGATGAAATGGCCAAGGGAAAGGTGGTGATCATCGGCGGGTTTCAGGGGGTGAGCTATAAACGGGATATTACCACGCTGGGTCGCGGGGGGTCGGATACCACGGCGGTAGCCCTGGCGGCTGCGTTGGATGCCGAGCGCTGCGAAATTTATTCGGATGTTGATGGCGTTTATTCGGCAGATCCTGCCATGGTGTCCGATGCCCGCCATCTGCCGGAGGTTTCTTACCCGGAGATGCAGGAGATGAGCACTGCCGGGGCCAAGGTGCTCAACGCCCACGCCGTGCAATTCGCTAAAGAAAAAAATATTGCTATCTATGCTCGCAGCTCCTTCCAGCCCGGCAGAGAGACGATCATTCGCAGACTTTCGCCCGGTACCATCATCGGAGTACAGGCGGTGGTCAGAGAAGAGCGTGTTGAGCGCATTCGGCTAAGCGGAAGTGATGTTCTGCAGCGTTTTAACCAGGTGCTGTCTTATCTGGAATACGAGCAGGTGCCGGTTAAAGAAGTCAACGTCACCCGGATCGATGACGCTGGTGATCACTCAAAAGCTTCCTTTGTTGTGTCCGCAGGTCATATTTACGGCTGGGAACAGATCAAGGACGGCATGAAGGAAAAAGTCGGTTTGGATATTATCTTTGATAACGATCTGGCGACGGTGTCCCTTATTGGCGAAGGGCTGAACCGCAACAACCAGACATTGCTGGGAACCATCGATCTGCTGAAGCAGCATGACATCACCGTATCCGGCATCACCACCACTTCATTCCGGATTTCGTTGCTGGTACCGCAGGACAGAATAGATCAAAGTGTCCAGCTTTGCCATGCCCGCTGGGTAATGAACGGCCTTGATTAGAAGTAGAAAGGAAAATCGAGGCGGTCAAGAAGGGTCTAATCAGATTAAAACATTGCTCAGTTATTAAGACCGTTAATGAAATCATAAATCATGGCCAGCCCCTATTTTCGTATTATCAACGATTTTCTCTTGCACCGGCGGTAACGTCTCGTATTCGGATAAATCGTTGTCTATCAAAAAAGAGGAAAAGAGAGGGTTGACAATGCGACCAGCAGCCGGTATTTGATTTTCGGGCGTCGCCAGTTCATTTTAGGCATAGCTTGAAGAAAGCTTACGATTTATGAGTAACCAACAGTGGGGACGAGTTTCATGTTGCATATAAGATTCCAGGCCAGGGCTCGGTGCGATTTGGATTTTTTATGCGGCATCCCATTATTGATCCAATTTATTTAACCCGGCGGCAGTTTCTTATTATCGGCTGGAAACAAGGAAATTAAAGGAGCAGTAAGCATGACATTAACGGACCTGTTAAGTGAAAAGGAATGGAACAACTTTGTAAAAGACCTCCACGAAAAATTCGGCATATGCTGTGCTGTTTGGGATGCGGAGGTCGTTAATGTGAGCCATTATGAAAACTGGTGCAATCGGATTTGCCCGGTCATCAAGAAGAAACCCGAGTCAATCGGGGCCATCTGCGCTGTGGCGGCGCAGAATTTTACTGCGGAGACAAAGGCAACCCGGAAACCTATGATCGGGGAGTGCGACATCGCTCTGGCGAAAGTGGCTGCTCCGATTTTCGTGGGGGACACCTTCCTTGGTACGGCCGGTGGATGTGGCCT